>CATLDI010000024.1 GCA_949902805.1 uncultured Clostridiaceae bacterium | reverse complement strand
TTTTATATAATCATTTTCCATAAACAAGCCTCCTAAAAATTCGCTTGTTATTATTATATTCATAGTTTTTCCTTTTTATACCAAATTTATAATTATTATTCCTATTGTTTGTATAATAAATAAATTTAGTACATTAGATGTAAGCAAATTGTTTGTGGCTTCTACTACACCTTCTTGTTCTTTATCATTTTTATAATGTTTTTGTGATTCAAAAAATGTTATAAGTTCTGGAAGGCTTGTAATAAAGCCTAATGCTATTCCTATTATAGCCTCAGGTATGTTAAAAATTTGTGCTAAACTTTCTAGTACTACACTTAATTTGTCTCCTATAAAATATAAAATAATAGAGGTAGCTATTAACTCTATTGAATATTTAATAATTACATTTACTTTTCCTTTTATCCACTTCTTTTCTTTTTCTATCTCTTTATATATTTCTTTATCTTGATTTTTTAAGTATAATTTGTGTACATTTGAGTTTATATAATAAAATAAACTAAATAGTAATATAAAAATTGGTACAAAACTGATACTAAATTCTATTTTACTTATTAGCATAAATATTGGAATTAATATTGTGATTATTACCAAAACTAATTGTATTTTTATAGCTTTATTACTTAGTTGTTTTTGATTTTGGCTTAGTATTATAGATAAACTATATTGTGCTAAATTTATAATATTAGAACTAATTATATTATAAATACTAGTTGCGCCAAGACCTGCAAAGGCCGAAAATGTTACTGTTAAAAATTCTGGTATAGATGTTGCTACCCCCGCTACATTTCCTACAGTTTTGGAAGATAAATTTAGAGCTTCTGCTAACTTTCTTAATAATTTTACTAATATATATTTGGATATTAATACTATCAAAAGTGAAAGTAAAATAAATTTTAATATTTCTATAAACATAGTTTTCTCCTTATCCTTTTTCCCTATTATTTCCTGTAAAAATAGTTTAATACAAATTATTTATAAGTTCTAAATTATAATATTAATTCCCCGTTAAAAAATTTTCATACTCTAGGGGTTTAATCGCTGAGGAATACCTAAGAGAATTTACCTAATTATGTTCTAAACGAATTCCTTAAATTTATGGAAAATCTTAAATTTCTTCTACTAGCATAATTCGGTATTCTTATATGGTATTCCTTAACAATTAATCCCCTACAGCAAAACGAAATACTTCAAGGTTATAAGTTGCAATCTTACATTTTTTTAATATTTTAGTTGTATTTTTATTATTTATGTGTTAAACTATTTACTAATAATAAATAGCTATAATAAAAGAATAGTACTAATTTTTTAAGTTTTATAAAGAGAGCCTGCGATTGGTGGAAGCTAGGTTAAAACAAGTTAGGAATCTACTTTTATTGCTTTTCGTTTAAAAAGCGGAACCGAGTTATGCTAGGTTATAAGCATTTTAGAGATTAATTTTGGATTTATAAAAATCCAAATTAAATTAAGGTGGCACCGCGAAAAATATTCGCCCTTATGTTTTTATGTAGCATAAGGGCTTTTGTTTGTTTTTATATTCAAATTAAGGGCTGTCCCTAATTGGGAAAATGGGACAATTAGGGACAGTCCCTAATTGAGACAAGGGAGGTATATTATGATTGATATCAAATTTTTAAGAGAGAACCCAGATGTGGTTAAAGAAAACATCAAAAAGAAATTTCAGGACCATAAACTAGTGTTGGTTGATGAGGTTATCGAACTTGATAACAAAAATAGAGAGGTAAAGCTTAAAGGTGATGAGCTTCGTTCTAAACGTAATAGCTTGAGTTCTCAAATAGGTGTACTTATGAAAAATGGCAATAAAGATGAGGCTGAAAAAGTTAAAGAAGAAGTACGTAAAATTAATGATGAATTAGTGGAAAATGAAAAGTTAGAGGCTGAATATGAGGCTGCTGTTAAGGAAAGAATGATGAAAATTCCTAACATTATTCATGATTCTGTTCCTATTGGTAAAGATGATAGTGGAAATGTTGAAATTACAAAATATGGTGAACCTGTGGTTCCAAATTATGAAATTCCTTTCCATGGAGAAATTTTGGAAAAACTTGGTGGAATTGATTTAGATTCTGCTCGTAGAGTTGCTGGTAATGGTTTTTATTATTTAATGGGTGATGTTGCAAGACTTCATTCTGCAGTTTTAACTTATGCTAGAGATTTTATGATTAATAAAGGCTTTACTTATTGTATTCCACCTTATATGATAAGAGCTGATGTTGTAACTGGTGTTATGAGCTTTGAAGAAATGGACGCTATGATGTATAAAATAGAAGGCGAAGATTTATACTTAATTGGTACTTCTGAACATTCTATGATTGGTAAATTTAAAGGTCAATTATTAAATAAAGAAAATATTCCTTATACTATGACTTCTTATTCTCCATGTTTCAGAAAAGAAAAAGGTGCTCATGGTTTAGAGGAACGTGGTATTTATAGAATACATCAATTTGAAAAACAAGAAATGATTGTAGTTTGTGAACCAGAAGAAAGCTATGATTGGTATGAAAAAATGTGGAGCTATACTGTTGAATTATTTAGAAGTATGGGTGTTCCAGTTCGTACTTTAGAGTGTTGTAGTGGTGATTTAGCAGACCTAAAAGCTAAAAGCTGTGATGTTGAGGCTTGGAGTCCAAGACAGAAAAAATATTTTGAAGTTGGAAGTTGTTCTAACTTAACAGATGCACAAGCACGTAGACTTGGAATTCGTATTAAAGGTGAAAAAGGAAACTACTATGCACACACATTAAATAATACTGTAGTTGCTCCACCTAGAATGTTAATTGCTATTTTAGAAAATAACTACCAAGAAGATGGAAGTGTAATAATTCCAGAAGTTTTAAGACCTTATATGGGGGGAACTGAAAAAATAACAATCAAATAATATTTTTTAGAGATTTTTGGGACGCACCACAAAATCTCTCTGCTAATTAGAAATTTCAGTTTCTTATATTTAAAGAATTGAAAGGATAACAATTAAGTGAGATTTTCGAGTGCGTCCCAAAAATCTCTAAAAAGTGAGGAATTTAGATATGGCAAAATTACATTTTAGATATAGTGCAATGAACGCAGGTAAAACAACAATTATGCTTCAAACTGCATATAACTATGAGGAAAGAAATCAAAAAATATTAATAATTAAACCGTCAATAGATACTAAAGGTGGACGAAAAGTTGTATCTAGAATAGGATTAAGTAGAGATGTCGATTATTTAATTTCACCAGATGATAGTATTCTCGATAAAATCAAAGATTGCTTAAATTGGGTAAATTGTATTTTAGTTGATGAAGCACAATTTTTAAGAAAAAGCCAAGTTGAAGAATTATACTATATAACTAGATTATATAATATTCCTGTAATTGCATTTGGCTTAAGAACAGATTTTAGAACTAATGGTTTTGAAGGAAGTATACGATTATTGGAATTAGCAGATGCTTTGGAAGAAATGCCAACTATTTGTAGATGTGGCAAAAAAGCAAGGTTTAATGCTAGAAAAGTAAATGGAGAGTTTACAAGTGTTGGTGATAGTGTAGTAATTGATGGTACTCAAAATGTAGAATATGAATCACTTTGTGGCTCTTGTTATATTAATAAAGTATTGAAATTAAAGAAAAAATAATGTATTAAGAGAACAGAAAAATTCATTTCTTGTTTTATTTAACAGTAAGGGCTTAATCGGTTAGGAATACCTAAGAGAATTTACCGAATTACGCCCTTTCTTGTATTATATGGAAGTACTATATTTTAAGTTTACTATTTATATTTTGCATATTTATTTTATCTATGTTATACTATGTATAGTTTAATTAATAAATTTTTTAAGTTAAAATTTTAAGAAAGGAATTTTTATATGTTAATTAAGAACCCTGAATTTAAAATATCTGCTGTATCACCAGCTCAGTACCCTGATGATAATTTACCACAAATTGTTTTAGTTGGTAAATCTAATGTTGGTAAATCTTCTTTTATTAATACTATAGTTAATAGGAAAAAGCTTGCTAGAACTAGTAGTGAACCTGGTAAAACTAGACAAATTAATTTTTATAATATGGATAATAAATTCTATTTTGTTGATTTACCTGGATATGGTTACAGTAAAATGTCTAAAGTTGAGCAAGCTAAAGTTGGTAGCTTTATAGAACAATATTTGAACACTAGCAAAAATATTGCTTTAATTGTATTTCTAATTGATATTAGGCATAACCCTTCTGAAAATGATAGGCTTATGTATAGGTATATAATTGATTCTGAAAGACCTTGTATTATAATTACAAGCAAAGCTGATAAAATTGCTGTTACTAAAGTTGATTCACAAGTACGCAATTTACAAGAACAGTTAAATCCTTTAAAAGACTTAACCTTTATACCATTTTCTGCTGAAAGAAGAATTTATACTGAAAAAGCTTGGGAAGAAATTGAGAAATTTATAAAAAGCGAAGAATAAAAATATTTTATTCTTCACTTTTTATATTCCTTTAAAATTCATATCAATAAATTGATAATTTACCATGTAGGTGTGATTAGTAATTTTTCATACTTTATAAGAATACTTAAAATTAACAAATTTTGTATTTTTTCTTGATTTTATGTTAATTATAGTGTATAATATAGTTATGCTCTTAAGTTAGTAGTATGTATAATTACATTTTACATTACAGGAGGTTTTATACTATGGCAAAATTGAGTATGAAAGATTATGCAAACTTTTTAGAAGAGGAGGAAAGACAGGATCGGTTACAGGAAGAATTAGAATACAAGCGTTTTGAAGAAGATCTGGAAGCCGCAGCAAATTGGCGAGACTATCAGGAAGATCAGAAAGCCAAAAAATATGAAGAACAGTATTATAAAGATTATGGCTACCACTATCCTGAGTATGAGGATGATTATGATCCTTATGACTTACTGGATGCAGAAGTTCCTTGTCAGACAGATAGCTTTCTTGCTGCCGAAGACCTGTACGATATGTATGCATATGCCTGTGGAGAAGATGACTGCTATTGTGAACCTGAAGATATCGATTTTCTTGAAGAACAGATTATCTCTGGAACACAGCAAGTTGAAGAAGATACTGTTGATGAAAAACGTATCTGCAAAAAATCTGTTGTAAGAAATCAGCAGGAAGAACGAATTTGTAAAAAAGCTATTTCAAGGAACCGAAACTATGCTTCTAAAAAAGAAAAAAAGAGAGACAAAATGGTTTCAGAGATTATTAATGAACAGTATCGCATTTGCAAGAAGAAAAATCGTAAAAGACGTAAGCGACTCAAAAAGTTAAAAAAAGTTTCATAATCCAAAGAAAAACCTAATAGAACGAGAGGCTAGTCCTCTCGTTCTTCTTCTATTTTCTTTGTTATCATTTTTAGTGCTTTTTGTCTTTCTAACATTATTATGTGTCCACAACCTAAACATTTTAGTTTGAAGTCTACACCTACTCTTATTATTTCCCATAATTTGCTTCCACATGGGTGTTGTTTTTTTGTTCTTACTATATCGCCTATGTTATATTCCATATTTTTCACCTCTAGTTACAGATATCCAACTTCTTATTTCGTTGCTTCTTCGAAACGTCTAAATATTCTTTCTTTTCCTAACACTTGCATTATTTCGTACATGTCTGGTGTATTTGCTTTTGATGTTAGGGCTACTCTTAGTACTGTGCTTATATCACCTACGTGTCCTGGCCATTTTTCTGGTTCTTTCTTCCATTCTTTTACTTCTCTTGCGAAGCCTACTTCTTCGGCTAAATCTTTTATTTTGTCAAACCATGTTTGTTTGTCATCGTTTTCGTTATAGTATTTTTCCATGTACAATGTTATTATTTTATTTATTAGTTCTTTGTCTGTTACTTTTTGATATTCGTAGTTTCTTTCTTTTGCATAGAATTCGTCATCATACATATATTCTATATTTTCTTTTACATCTGACCATTTTGCTATGTCTTTTCTTGGTTTTGCGTTTCCTCTTTCTATTCCAAATACTTTTAGGGCATATTCTTTATCTTGTAATAAATTGTATAATTCTTCGTCATATGTTTTTGCCCAATTAGTAGCTTCTTCGTATATGCTTCCAGCTGTATATTTTGATATTACTGTTTTTGCAATATCTAGTATTTTTACAATATCAAATAGTGCTCCACTTACACTCATTTTGTTTAGTTGTAGTTCAAATTCACTTACATCAGAATTTGGATTTTGTTTTCTCCATAGTTCGAAGTTTGAGTTTGCTATGTTTAATAAGTATTCTGATACTGCTTCTTTTGGTACTCCTATTTCTGTATAGTAGCTTACTGCTGCTTCTGGGTCTTTACGTTTGCTTAGCTTACGTTTTCCGCCGTCATCTTCTTTCATTATTGGTGCTATGTGTGCATATTTTGGTGCTTTAAATTCTAACATTTGGAATAATTGTAAATGTAGTGGAACTGATGATAGCCATTCATCTCCACGTATTACATGTGTTGTTCCCATTAGGTGGTCATCTATTGCGTGTGCAAAGTGGTATGTTGGAAGTCCATCTGCTTTTATTATTACTACGTCTTGGTCATTTTCTGGGAAGTCTACATTTCCTTTTATTACATCATGATGTTTTATTTTTCTATCTTCCCTACCTGGAGATTTTAGACGAATTATATATGGGTCTCCATTTTTTATTTTCTCTACTGCCTCTTCTACTGTTAGATTTCTATATTTTGCCCATACACCATAATAACCTGGGCGTATTTTTGCTGCTTCTTGTTTTGCTCTCATTTCATCTAATTCTTCTGGTGTAGCAAAACATGGGTATGCCTTACCTTGTTCTAATAGATGTTTAGCATATGCTTGGTAAATGTCTTTTCTTAATGATTGTTTATATGGTCCATATTCTCCTATTTCTTCTGTTTCGTTTATCATTCCTTCGTCAGGAGTTAAGCCAAAGTCTCTTAAAGATTCTATTATTCCTGTAACACCATTTTCTACTTCTCTTTTTTGGTCTGTATCTTCTACTCTTAAAAAGAATACTCCACCTGTTTGCTTAGCCATTTTTCTTGCTATTACTACTTGATATAGTGAGCCCAAGTGTACAAAACCTGTTGGGCTTGGTGCAAACCTTGTTACTATTGCTCCTTCTGGTAAGTCTCTTTTCTTATATTTTTCTTCGTAATATGAAATTTCCTTTGCATCTGGAAATATTAAATTTGCTAAATCTTTATAATCCATAATTTTCTCCTTCTTTCTTATACTTGGTAATTATAACAAATTATTTTATTTTTTACAATACCTCCTTTGTATTGACTTCTAAACAATATTATGGTAAACCACGCATAACGTATGTTGATGGAATACATGTGTTTCACGTATTCTCACTCTTATAGGAGGATCTCTTATGAAAAAATATTTCTATTTTGTTTTATACTATTATAGTAGCTGTAAATCTCGTGGATTTGGTACTATTGAGATTACAACTGATTCTGAACTTATTTATTATGATAACATTAGAGATATTTCAAAAAAGCTAAAGGAAGAATTCCCCGAGTATGAAGATGTATGTATATTATATTGGAAACTTCTTCGAATTGAAGAAGATGACCCCTCATAATCAAGGGGTCTTTTTTTATTATAAATTCATTATTATCGGTAAAATCATTGGGTTTCTTTTTGTTTTTTGGAATATATAGTCTCTTATGTGGTCTTTTAGGGTTGATTTTATTGCTCCCCAGTCACGTATTCCTTGTTCTTCTAGTTTTGCAACTTCTTCTCTTATTGTTCTTTTTACGTCGTCCATTAAATTTTCTGATTCTTTAATATATACGAAACCTCTTGTTATTACATCTGGTCCTGCTACTATTTCTCCTGTAGCGTTATCCATTGTCATTACTATTACTATTAATCCATCTTGTGATAAGTGTTGTCTATCTCTTAGTACTACACTTCCTACATCTCCTACACCTAATCCATCTACTAGTATTTTACCTGATGGTACTGTTCCTGTAAGTTTTGCTTCGTTTTGGTTTATTTCTAGTATTCTACCATTTACACTCATAAATATATTTTCTGATGGTACTCCCATCATTTCGGCTGTTTCTTTATGTGCTTTTAGTTGTCTGTATTCACCATGTACTGGCATGAAATATTTTGGTTTTGTTAATGCCAATATTAGTTTTTGCTCTTCTTGGCAAGCATGACCTGAAACGTGTATATCATTATATATAACTTCTGCTCCTATTTGCATTAAGTCATCTATTACTTTTGAAACTAGCTTTTCATTTCCTGGTATTGGTGTTGCTGAAATTAATACTAAGTCATTTGGTGTTATTTCTACTTTTCTATGTTCTCCTGCTGCCATTCTAGTTAATGCTGACATTGTTTCTCCTTGGCTTCCTGTTGTAATAATAGTTAGTTTATCATCTGGATAATTTTTTATCATATCTATATCTATAAATAAATTATCTGGTGCATCCATATATCCTAGTTTTTTCGCAGTTTCTATTGTGTTTATCATACTTCTTCCACATACTGCAATTTTTCTTCCATTTTCTACTGCTGAATTCACAATTTGTTGAATTCTGTGGACATTTGATGCAAATGTTGCTACTACTATTCTTTTATTGCAATTTACAAATAGTTTATCAAACTCTGCTCCAACTGTTCTTTCGGACATTGTATAGCCTTTTCTTTCTGAGTTTGTACTATCTGATAGTAGTAAAAGTACTCCTTTTTTACCTATTTCTGCAATTCTTCCTAAATCTGTCATTTCACTATTTATAGGTGTGTAATCTATTTTGAAGTCTCCTGTATGCATTACTATTCCTACTGGTGTATAAATTGCAAGTATAACTGCATCTGGTATACTATGGCAACTTCTAATAAACTCTACTTTCATTTTTCCTAAATTTATAGTTTGACCAGGAGTTACTGTTTTTAATTTTGCTCCTCTTAATAAATGATGTTCTTCTAACTTGTTTTCAATTAATCCTATTGCTAATTTTGTTCCATAAATAGGTACATTAATTTTTTGTAAAAAGTAGGCTATAGAACCGATGTGGTCTTCATGTCCATGAGTAATTACAATTCCTTTTATTTTTTCTTTGTTTCTTTCTAAGTAAGTAGTATCTGGTATTACTAAGTCTACTCCTAGCATATCATCTGTTGGAAATTCTAAACCACAGTCAACAATAACTATTTCATCTTCATATTCGAATATAGTCATATTTTTGCCTATTTCTTCTAGTCCACCTAAGGCAATAACTTTTAAATTTGATTTTTTAAATTCAAATTTTTCTTTTTTATTTGTGTTTGTTTTTCTTGGTGTTGTTGTTCTCTTTTTTTGAGAATCTTGTTCTTTCGTTTTCTCTACTACTTTTTTATTAGTTTCTCTCTTTACTTTTTGCAGTGTTTTTTGTGTAGAATTAGTTTCTTTATTTTCTACATTTTTCTTTGTGTTACTTCTATAGTTTCTTCTAGTTCTTCCGTGTTCTTTGCGAAGTAACTTTTTGCTCTTTTAATTCTTCTGTCATATTTTTTTCTCTCCTTATTTTATATTTAGTATCTAAATTTATATATTGTTCGTTAACCTTTTTATTTTTTTCTCTTTATTTATAATTTTTCCCACAATTAATATACTTAAAACAAAACTCCCTATTTATTTAAGGGAGTTTTTATATTCACAAAAGCTTAAGCCCAAAATTTAGGGCATACTTTTAATAGTTCTAGTACTTAGAACCACGTTTAATATTCTTGATAAAATAACTCTCTTTACTATTTTTTAGATTAACTTTTTTCTCATCTCTCTTTTAAGATAATCTACATTTATAAATTTAAATCTCTTCTTTACCGCTTTTACGGTAACCACTGTTTGTTATTATACTATATATTTAGAGAAAAGTCAAATGGGGTTATGGTAAATTTGAAAAAAGGCGTAATTCGGTAAATTCTTATGGGTATTCTTTACCAATTACGCCCCTATAGTTTAATTTATATATTATTTTCAATTTATCCTTTTGGTTTCCGCGTTGTAGACAGTTCCTAATCTAGCTGGATTATTTCATTTTTTTACTTATGATTATTTTTATCTTGTTTCCGATTACTAATCGTCCACAATGTTATAAGGAGTGTCCCCTCCGTTCCGAATTCGGAACGGAAAGGACCGTCCCTTGCGTGCGCTTTTATTTTATATTCCTGCTGCGTCAAACATGAAGTTACCCATATATACTTCTAGTACTGGAACTAGTACTACTAGTACGAAGAATATTAGTACGATACCTACTATTGAGTAGACTAGTTGTGGTAGTACTCTCATGATTTTGTCTAGTATGTTGTCTATATCCATTTCCATATATTCTACTAGTTTTTCCATCATTTCTGGTAAGTCTGTTTGCATTCCTATTTTTAGCATTTCGACTATCATAGAAGAAGATAAACCAGATTTTTCAAAAGGTTCTATCCATGATTGACCTATTAAAATATTGTTTATTGATGTTTCTACCATAGATAAAAACACATAATTTTTTACAACATTTTTACTAACATCTAATGCATCTTGAATTCTCATTCCATTATTTAAGTTTAGAAGCATTGCTTTTAGAAATCTTGAAAAGTCTAAACTATAGATTAGTTTTCCAAATATAGGCATTGTATATTTAAAATAGTGGAAATTGTATTTTCCTTTTGGAGTATTTATATAAAATACTATTGCTGCCACAATGGCGGCTATAATGCTGACTGGCATGTACCAATATACAATAAACCAATGGACTACCGAGTTAAACCATAATGTTATTGTTGGAAGTGTAGCTGTACTTCCTACTGAGTCATACACACCTTGAATTGCCGGTACGGCAACCAATGTTCCTACTACTAGCATTATAAGTAATGCTACAAATTGAATAATATTTGGTATTAAAATCTTTTTTACCTTTTTAGTAATGTCTGATGAATCATCTAAGTATTTTACCGCTTGCTTTAAAGAAGTTGTAAGTGAACCAGAAAGTTCCCCAACTTTAATCATATTTATATATATATAAGGAAATATATTTGAATAATATTCCATTGTTGTATACATATAATCTCCTGCTTCTACACCTGCTAATATATCTTGCAAAATTCCTTTAAATGATAAATTTTCCGTGCTTTGTATAATTGTACTTAGTGCATGTATATTATTAAAATTTGCCTTTTTAAGTAAATAAAAATTCTGTGTAAATATAACCAAATCTCTGCTTGTAATTTTTTCTGTCGCAGATAAAGCTAAGTTTATTTTTTCTATAGTGCTTCTTTTTGCACTATCATCTCTATATATATTAGTAGTATTAGCTGTTTTCATTATATCTTCTATATTGGTAACATTTTTCTTAGTTTTCTTTTGCTTTCTACCTATATATCCAATTTGTACAACTTGAATAGGCATTAATTCATTTGCTTTTAATTTCTTAATTAATGCCTGTTTACTAGCTTCTTCTACCTTATTTTTTACAATAAGTCCATTTCTATTTACTGCCTTATATACATATTCTGGCATTTCTATAATTCCTCCAAATCTATCTATTACCTTTTTTTATTTTTAATTGCATTATTGTTCTATTTAGTATCTCCAAATTTTTCTCTTCTATTTGTGCTTTTGCTTGTTCTAGTGTTATTTTGTCATCTACAAATAGTTCTGCTAAAGAATTTATAAGTCCTATACTTCCTTTTTCAGAATTACTTTGAATTGCGTCTTCTATTTCTGAAACGCTTATTTTTTCTTTTCTTATTATACCAGAAACTATATTGTCTACAACCATTACTTCTGGAACTAATACTAATTTTCCATTTTTACCTTTTAATAATCTTTGTGAAATTACTAGTTTTAATAATGTAGACATTAAGTATTTTATTTGTGATTGGTCTGATATATCATAAAAGTTTATTAGTCTGTCTAAAGTTTCTGCACATGATTTTGTATGAAGAGTTCCTATTACTAAGTGTCCAGATTCTGCTGTATCTATTGCGGCATCCATTGTTTCTCTATCTCTAATCTCTCCTACTACTATAATATCACAGTCCTCTCTTAAAGAGTTCTTTACACCATCACTGTAGCATAAACAGTCTCTTCCTCTTCCTACTTCTTTTTGAATTATCATAGATTTTTTTGATGTATGTTTATATTCTACTGGGCTTTCTAGTGTTAATATTTTTTTATTTTGATTTTCGTTTATATCATCTATTAAGGCACTTAATGTTGTTGTTTTACCTGAGTTTGTTTTTCCTGTTACTAATATTAAGCCTTGTGGTTGATATGTCATTCTTCTTACAATATCTGGTACTCCTAAGTCTTCATATTTAGGAAGTTCCTTTTTTATAAGTCTTAATGTGAATGTAGGTATTTCATCTGAATAAGATATATTTACCCTTAAACGAATATCTTCAAATTCATATGATGAGTCTAATTTTCTTGTTTCCTTAAATACTGCATCTTTGTCTAAGTTCCCTCTAACGAAATAGTCATATATTTCATACATATCGCTTTCTTCTAGCTCGCTCATTTCTTCTATTGGTTTTAATTCCCTTGCAATTCTTAACATTGGTTTTAATCCACATACTAAGTGTACGTCAGATGCATCTATTTGCTTTGCTGTACTTAATATACCATCTATATTTACCATATTTTTCCCCTTTCTGTTTTTTACTTCTAAAAAATTATTAATTGATTATTAATTTCGTTTAATGTTGTAATTCCATCTAATACTTTGTACAGTGCATCTATTACTAAAGGTCTATATTCACCTTGTAATGCACAATTTCTAATTTCTATACTTGAAGCATTATTTACAATTAATTCTTTAATTTTTTCATCTATTGATAAAATTTCAAATGCTGCAATTCTATCATAAAATCCTGTATGGTTACATTTTTCGCAACCTATTGTATCATAAGTTTTTTTACCATTAAAATCTAATTCTACTCCATATTTAGTAGCTATATTTTTCATTATTTCTTTTTCTTTTTCTGTAAATTCTCTTTCTATAGCACAATGTGGACATACCTTTCTTACTAGTCTTTGTGAAACTGTTGATGCTAAAGTGCTTGCTATATCATAATTAGATATTCCCATTTTTCTTAATCTTGTTATTACTTCTATACAATCTATTGTATGTATTGTAGATAATACATAATGACCTGTTTGTCCAGCTTGCATTGCTATTTCTGCTGTTTCTTTGTCTCTTATTTCTCCAACTAATACAATATCTGGGTCTTGTCTTAAAACTGTTCTTAGGGAATCTGAGAAAGATGTTTTTCCATCTATTTCTACTTGGTTTAATCCATCTATACGAATTTCAACAGGGTCTTCTATTGTGGTTACATTAATTTCAGGTCTATTTAAATAGTCTATAATACTATATAAAGTTGTTGTTTTTCCTGCTCCCGTAGGCGCTGCAATTATTGTTATACTATTTTTCTTGTCAAAACATTTTTTTACTATTCCTTCATCTTTTGGAAATCCTAAATCAAATATTTTCTTTATTCCTGCATTTTTCTTTAATAGTCTTAGTACAAATTTCTCTCCATAAACATTTTTTTGAGAAGATACACGTATGTTATAATCTGGGTATAGTAAAATTCTTCCATCTTGAGATTCTTGTTTTTCTTGGTGCATATTTGATATTGCTTTTAACCTACCTATTATTTGTGCTTGTTTATCATTATCTATATTAACAGCTGTTACTAATTCACCATCTATTCTATATCTAACTCTTAATTTACCTTGCATTGGCTCAAAGTGTATATCACTTGCTCTTTTTTCCATTCCTACTTTTATAATACTATCTACTAAGCCTGTTATATCTCCTTTTTGGTTTATTGTTTCAGAATTTATTCCTTCAAAAGAGAATAGCACTTTATCAATATTGCTTTCAAATGTAATATATCTATCCATTATTAGACCTTTATTTAATAATAAAAGTCTAATTGTCTCTATTGACCTTTTGTTATAGCTATCTGAAAAACATACTTTTACTCTTCCAGCTTCTTCTTCAAATGGAATAGCTTTATTTTTTTTCATAATATCTAATGAAATATAATCTTGCGCATTAATTCTTATGTCAGTTTCTTTTAGCAAAATTGATTTTTCATTTAATATTTCACCTATTGCTTCTATAAGCTTTTCTGAGTCGCAAGCATTTAATGTATTAAGTATATCTCCTAACTTTTTGTTTGGATGACTTTTTTGATAGTCGAGAGCTTTATTAATATCTTGTTCAGTTATTAGGTTTCTTTTTGCAAGTTCAATTCCTATTGGTTGTTTTGCTGCCATATTTATTCCTCCTTTATTCTTTTGTTTGTAATTTTATTATACAATAATATTATACATTAATATATATTTTTTCTGTATTTACAATAAATTACCAATTATATATAAATAAATTTATACTTTACCAATATCTTAGTACATAATCATTTTCTCCTTCAAATGCCTTTGAGCCATCTATTAACATATTAACATTGATAATTTTTTTAGTAAAATTGTTTTTATCTGTTTCTTCTGTTTTTTTGAATATGCATTGTTTTATATTACTACATATTTTTACTTTATTTCTATAAATCGCTCCATTTGAGTACGTATATATATTACCATCTTCAAATACTATTTCATTATCTGAAATACTATATATTTCTGTATTATTTTTTACATCCTTTACAAAATACATATTAAATTTATTATATTCAGAAACATATTTTCCCATTTCACTTATATAAGAAACATTAGAATAAAAGTACTTGCTTATTGTTGATAATATACCTATTACCACCATAATAGTTATTATATAAATAATTAAACTTATTAAAGTTATTCCACTTTCTTTTCTCACTTTAATTACCTTTCTTTTATTTTTAATTTTCTAACAGTATATTGCTCTTGCCCATCTACTCCGTTATAATTTGTAGTTATTGTTACAATTTTAATAATGTCTTCTTTAGAGGCATCATCTTTATTATAATTTTGAATATCTAAACTAACTTTATAATTGTCGTCTATATTATAACTCTCCTTTAAAGAATTATTTAATTCGTTTATAACCTCTTCATAGGGCATTTTATCTATATCTTCTAATATTTTAATTGTATAATTTACTGCTACTGCATTTAATCTAATAGCCATATTATATTTGTAAATTTGGTAAAAAGTTGTTGTTAAGATTCCTATAAATAAAGTTAGTATAATCATACCTGTAACAACATCTAGTACAGTTGATGCTCTATTAGATTTCATTTTTTTTATTAAATTCATTTTATCACCTACAAGCTATCATATTTATAATTATAATGGTTATAATATTTGCCATACATAAATTATATCCTATTGGCATTTGTTTCAAATATTGGTCGTCTTTCTTTAATATTTTTCTTATTAAACATTCTAGTGCCGTTGCTAATAATAATATAATTGTTGTTAATACAAAACCATATGTATAACTAAAAGCTGATTGTATAATACATAAAATAATTATTTCAATTGCATAACTATTTACTTTTAATTTTTTTAGTCTTGTTGTATCTATAATAAATAAAATAAGTAGAACAATTAAATATATAGCATATCTATATATGTTAGCATTTTCTATTATATATAAATATATCATATATAATGATAAAATAATAATTTCGTATCCCAAAATTGGTTTGCTTATTTTTCTATTTTCTTTATCAATTCCTGCTAATATAATTATACCTATTATATATAGAATTCCAACTATAAGGTATATTATTTTACTCATTTCAAAATTATTTAAATCTATATTTAAAGATATGGCATATAATAAAAATATTGTTCCTGTTAATACTTCTAATAATAAATAGCGAATTCTTATTTTTTGTTTACAGTATCTACATCTTCCTTTTAAAAATATATAACTTAAAATTGGTATCATATCGAAAAATGAAAGTTTATGATTACAATTTGGACAGTATGAACGTTCATGAGTTATGTCCTGATGCAGTGGTATTCTATATACTGCAAGAGTAGAAAAACTTCCAAATAATGTTCCTATTATAAAAATTAGTACGTAAAAAATTATATTTTCCATATCATTGTTTCCTTTTAAAAAATTAGAGGTTACCTAAATATAATCTTTTAGATAACCTCATATTTAGATTTACTAAATAAATATTAATCAATATCTAAGCTATTAACATATGCTTCAGCATTAGTTAATGTTCTTGATTCTTCATTAGCTGATGTTTTATATTTGTCTCTTCCTTCTTTAGCTTTGTTGAATATACCATTATCTGATAATGTTAAGCTAATAGCTACTCCAGCTAAGATTATTAAAACTACTATTGTAATTACTAATGCTACTAATGTAATACCTTTTTGTTGTTTTAACATAAAAAACTCCTCCTTATTAAATTATTCTTTTGTATATATTTATATAATAAATATAACCTATGTTATTTTCTTCCAGTGTTATTTAAGAATGTTCCTGTTGAATCTGGATTTGTGTTAGTATTAGTTACTTTTGTATCATTGTTTGTATTTGTTGTATTGCTGTTTCCATTTGTTGTACTATTGTTTCCATTTGGTCTTTGTGTATTTGCTGATACATTTGTATCTGTATTTTCAGCTATAGTAGCAAATGGATTAGCTTTTCCTGAAACGTAACTATTACTTCTTTTATATATATTTAAATCTGAACCATCTATACTATATACTATATTTACTCCACCTTCTAAAACATCTTTTACTTCGTTTTCACTAATATCTTCTTTTATTTCTTCAGGTGTTGAATAAGCTATTTTATTTGGAATTACCTTATTAAGTGGATTATAATCGTAAAATATAACTCCTAGTATTAATAAAATAGCTATACAAAGTAATAAAGTAATGATAATTTCTTTTAAAACTGTTTTTACCATTTTTTTCTCCTTTATCCTGTTTTTATTGTGCAGTATTTTGAGCTGTAGTATCTTTTTGTTGTGTATTCTCCGTAGTTGTATTTGTCTCATTCTCTGAATTGCTAGAATTCCTTATTGTTGAACTTGTTAGTGATTCATTTAATGATTCTTGAGTTATTCTTATATCTTTTACTACAAACGAAGCTCTCAATACCTCATTTTGATAAGGAACTAATTCAAAATTATATATTCTAAACTTAAGTTCATCATCATCTTCTAATGAATATATAAAATTAGTAATTGCTATATAACTTCCATCTACTGTAAAATATAAGTCTTTAGTATTACTAGCACCTGAAGAACTAGAATTTAGTGTAAGCTTAATATTTACTCCTTCTTCTTGTGCATGAATACCAACTTTAGCCCATAATCTTTCTATGTCATAGCTTTCTATTTGTAAAGCATTTTGTATTTCAGCATCTGTACTCAAATTTGTTTCATCTAAATATCTTTGTTTCGAATCTTGCATTCTATTACTTGCTGTTGTAAGGTCAGCTCTTTTTTTAGGATACTCTACATCTATTAAGGAATTTAGTTCTTCTGTTCTTTTATCAAGCACCTTACTATTTTCATCTATTTCCATAATACTAGATATAGTAAATTTGCCTATTTGTATTCCTTTTGCTACAGAAGCATATCCAAAAACAACCAACAAGACTATTATAATAATTAATAATATCTTTCTCATAAGTTTCCTCTCTTCTAAATATTATTCTGGAAATAAATTTCCTTCTATAACTATTTTAACGACATCATTTTGTTTTACACCTGCTGAAGAAGTTACATTATATAACATATTTGTTGTTTTTATATTTCCAATTAAATAACCTAATTGTGAATAATCTTTAGATTCTGCCTCTATTCTAATAGTATAACTTGTTGTGTTTTTTATAGAAGTAATTGTTACTCCTTGAGGCATACCAGACATTAATGATGTTAAAAAGTTTGGTATTGAATCTTTAACTTTTCTGTTTTCATTAGATTCACTTTTATATTCTTCTAAGTTTTTTAGTACTTCTTCATATTTTGTAGTTTTATTATTTAATGCTTGAATATCATTTTCTACTAATTTAATTTGTTTTTCTGTATCTGCTTTTACATTTGCGATTTCAGTCATCTTTTTATTTGTTTGAATTTTAAGAAAAACTGTTATTCCAGCATATATGATAACGAAACATAAAACTCCTGCAATAGTTCTTACTAGCCATCTTTCTGTTGTATCTAAGGCTGCTTTGAAGTCAAATGAAATATTTATTTTACTATTCCATGTTAATTTCTTACCATCTTTTTTACTTTCAAGTTTTAGCCATGAAGGCAATTTATCAGTTAATGTTGGTTTTTTAAAGTTAAGGGTTTTAATTCCATAGCCTAAACCTTGTAAACCTAATGCTATTGCTGAATTTACTTCTATATAGTCTTTCATATTAATTTTTACTGTATTTGGTATAAAGTAAGGTTTTAATATTTCGCACTTACATTCTGTAAAATATTCTTGGAAATATAAATCAATATTATTTATAATAGCACCTGTTCCAGTAATATATATTCTTTCAATTTTTTCTACCGAATTATCTACTATTTGTCTTACAGATTGTACTATTGAATACAATGTTGGCATAATATCTTCTAAGTGTAAATTTTCTTCTTCTTGAATTAAATCCTTTCCTTCCATTGTATATATAGTAGCATTTTTACATATTTCATACGCTTTTGCATACGAATTTTCCTTTTGACTTATATTATTTAATATTGTAGAAGCTCCTTCTTCTATTTTGTCTACACTATATATTTTCTTATCTATAATAGTAGTTACTGTTGTTTTGTCTTCTATATTAACTATAATTGCTTTTTCTTTTTCTTTAACATCGGTTATATTAGATATTGTCATTGGTAATGGTACTATATTATTTACTGTTTTTCCTTCTAATTCTTGCATTTTGTTATTAATATCGATTTTATTAGTAGATATGTGTATTACTTTTATTTTTTCTTTATTTTCTATATCTGGAACTAAAGCATACCTAGTATCTAATGCATTTTTATTATAACCCTTGTCATAACAAAAAGAATCAAACTCTGTATCTATTGACTTTTTAATATCATTTTTGTTTAACAAGCTAAACAAGTAAAAGTAATTATAATTTTCACCTGATAAATTTGTACTAATTGGTGTTTTATAACTATATGTTTCTGAAACGATTTGATTAATAGCTTCACTTATATTATCATAAAATTTTACCCCAAAAGCTTCTACTTTAAGATTATCACGATCTTTAGTCAATTTTGCATATTTAATTAAATTTTCTTGTATATACAAACCTAAGCAACTAGACATTTTAACTCCTTTTATTTTTTAAATTATTATATTAGTATTTTCTACTTTTTGAATGAAAAAATACTCGTTTTTTTATCTATTTTTTTCCTAAATAGCATTTTTTGTCATATTATGAATATATTTTATCGTTTTTTTTGGCAATGTCAATATCATTTATGAACTTGTAATACAATTGTAATATCTCTGTAACAAAATTTTACTTCGATGTTCTATATTAAAAGTAGATTTTCTATGATGTCGTTTATAATTATATTCAAATTTTTAGCTTAAAATAGCGTATTTTCATTTTATATGGAATTGATTTTTTTGAAAATTACAAAAAGGGCGTAACTCGGTAAATTCTTTTAGGTATTCCTTACCGATTAAGCCCTACATTTTAAAATTATTTTTTATTTTATACGAAATTGTTTTTTTATATATTTAGAATAAAAGTTGTTTTGATATGTGTATCGCTGATGACAACTCCCCTACAATATATCAAAATTTATATTGCTAAATATCTTATAATAATTATTATTCCAAAAATCACTCTATATATTGCAAAAATTTTAAAACTTCCTTTTTTTAAGTATTCAAGTAAGAATTTAATTACAAAAATTCCCACTAAAAAGCTTGCAAAAACTCCAATAAAGAATGGTATACTAAATACAAAGTCTTTAAACTTTAATACTGTTGCTGCAAACACAATTGGTGTTGATAAAAGGAAAGAATATTTTGCAACAGATTCTCTTTCTATTCCCATAAGTCTTCCTGTTGTCATTGTTATTCCTGATCTTGAAACTCCTGGAATAAATGCTAAACATTGTGAAATTCCTATTGAAAATGTCTGTTTAAATGTCATTTTTTCATATTTTATATTTGACTTTGCTTTCTTATCTACTACATATAAAATAATTCCCATTACTATTAGAGCAATAGCAATAATTAGTGGTGTTTCAAGTGCGTTTCCAACAAATTTATCTAATATAAATCCTATAATTCCACCAGGAATTGTTGCTACAACTAAATACCAAAACATTTTTCCTTCAAATGTTTTTTCTTTTTTAACAACTTGTTTATATCCTCCTTCTATTAATTTTAGCCAATCTTTAAAGAAAAATATAACAATTGCTAAAAGTGTTCCAAAGTGAAGTGCTACATCAAACCCTTCAAAGCTGGCCTTAAATACATCAGAATTTATCCAGCCAAACATCCATGGTATTATGCTCAAATGTGCTGAACTTGATATTGGTAAAAGTTCTGTTAATCCTTGTATTACTCCTAATATTAACGCTTGTATTATAGTCATTTTATTTCCCTCTTTCTTTGTTTATAAATTAGAAGTTAGAAGTTAGAGGTTGGATTATGTGTATTTTATTTAAAGTAATTAGTTTTTGTTTGTTATAATGAGTTTCTTATCTTACCTCTTTATTTCTATTATTTTTTATATAGTAACTTTAACTTCTTTTATAATATATTTGTTTATACTCTTTATTATTCTCTTTCTTTTTCCATTTGTTTTCTTTTTAGTTCTTGTATTGTACTAATATCTCTTTTACTTAAGTTAGCTACAACTTCATTTGTTTTTCTTAAATGTTTCATTGTTGCAAGTTCTTTTACTGTAATTTTATTTTTGTTTCTATGTTTTGCTGTATTAGTTGGCTTGTGTATTTTGCCAATAATCGGCCTAAATATATTTTCTTTGTATGCTCTTTTATATAGCTCTTCGTTTTCTTCCACTGCTATGTTTAAGTATTGAATTGCCTTTTCTTTATCACGTTTCATCATGTAAATATATGCTAAATAATAATATACTTCATCTGATAATTCTTCGTCATTAATACATTCTTCAAGATATTTTTCTGCTTCTTCTATTTCATTATATAATAAAGAAATTTGTGCTAAATCAAATTTTGCTCTATATAATAATGAATTAAGCTTTGCTGCTTTATCATAATATTCTTTTGCACTTTGAAAATCATTTAGTCTTGTAAACATCATTCCTATGTTATAGTATAAGTCGTATTGTTCTGGATGATATGCAAGAGCTGCCATATATACATTTATTGCTTCTTTATAATTTTCTTGGTCATATAATATATCTCCAAGTAAGCAAGATGCTTCATAGCAATCTGGTTTTGTTTTTAGTAGGTCATTTAATATTCTTATTGCTTCATTATTTCTATCAGTTGTACTAATTAATTTTGCTACTTGTAAAGTCAAATTATAATCTGATTTATTTATATCAGTTGCCTTTATATATTCATCTATTGCTATATCTGTTTGACCTAATTGTTCACAAATTTGTGCCATCATTTTGTGTAGATAGTAACTATGTGGATATTTTTCTAGCTTTTTTATTAATATTTGTTTTGCTTTTTCTATTTCACCTTTTTTCAAATATATATTTGCCATATTAAATGCTATTATTTCAGAAAGGTATATTCCTTTTTTTTCAAATATTATTATCGCTACTGGTATTACTATAGATAGTATATATGTAAATAATAATATTATTATAGGTAAATTTATTCTAAATATAAGACCTATAAAACCTATTGCTATTCCGAATAGCTTGCATAGCAAGAACATATGTATAATTAGTATCATTTCTATAAATCATTTTCAAAAATATAATTACAAATAAAGCAAACCCTATAACATTAAATATTATTCTTTCTATAATCATTTTTGCTTCT
>CATLDI010000023.1 GCA_949902805.1 uncultured Clostridiaceae bacterium | reverse complement strand
TTAAAAAAAGGAAATAATAAAAAAAAGTAGAAAAATTATATAGAAGAAATTACAAAAGAAAGGAAGGAAAATAACATGACAGAAACAGAAAAACTAAAAGATAATTTATTTAGGAAAACAAATTCAGGTTGGGAAGGAATAGAAGAAAACCTAAAAGAAAAAATATTTGAATTTTGTGATAAATATATCGAATTTTTAAATAAATCAAAAACAGAAAGAGAAATTATAAAAAGCGTAAAAGAAATAGCCGAAAGCAATGGATTTAAAAATATTCGCGAATTTCAAGACCTAAAAGCAGGAGATAAAGTATATTATATAAATAGAGAAAAAAGTATGTATCTTTCAATAATAGGCCAAGAAAGTATAGAAAATGGAATAAATATAATAGGAGCACATGCAGACTCACCAAGATTAGACTTAAAACCAAACCCATTATATGAAGACACAGGGCTAGCATTCCTAAAAACACATTACTATGGAGGAATAAAAAAATATCAATGGACAACAATTCCACTTAGCATACATGGAGTAATAGTAAAAGCAAATGGAGAAAAAATAGAAATAAATATTGGAGAAGACGAAAACGACCCAATATTTACAATAACAGATCTTTTACCACACTTAGCATCAGAACAAATGGAAAGAAAGCTAAAAGAAGGAATAAAAGGAGAAGAATTAAATTTACTTGTAGGAAGTATTCCATATAATGGAGAAAGCATATCAGAAGCAGTAAAATTAAATATACTAAAAATATTAAATGACAAATATGGAATAACAGAAATAGACTTTGTAAGTTCCGAAATAGAACTAGTACCAGCATTTAACAGCAGAACAATGGGACTAGATAGAAGCATGGTAGCAGGGTATGGGCAAGACGATAAAGTATGTGTATACACATCTGTAAGAGCATTAATGAATATAGAAAAGCCACGAACAACAGCAGTATGTATAGTATCAGATAAAGAAGAAATAGGCAGTATGGGAAATACAGGAATGGAATCACATGTATTTGATACATTTATATCAGAAATATTAAATAGAATAGGAATAAACAAACCAAACCTACTAGATAAAGTATTTGTAAGTTCAAAAATGCTATCAGCAGATGTAGATGCAGCATATGATCCAACATTTGCTTCAGCATACGAAAAAAATAATGCTGGATATATAGGAAGAGGCTTAGGACTTAACAAATATACAGGAGCTAGAGGAAAATCAGGCGCATCAGATGCTAATGCAGAATTTGTAGCACAAATAAGAGGAATATTTGAACAAAACAATATAAAATATGAATTTGCTGAGCTAGGAAGAATAGACATAGGTGGTGGCGGAACTATTGCCTATATATTAGCAAATAAAGGTGTAGACGTAATAGACTGCGGAGTACCAGTACTTTCAATGCATGCACCATATGAAGTAACAAGCAAATTCGACATTTATGAAGCATATAGAGGCTATAAAGCATTTTGGGAAAATTAAGAAATAAAAACTAAAAAATATGTAGAATTAAAATTAATAAAATTCTACATATTTTTTATATCATAGCAAAGGCCCCTATTTTAAGCTAAATATGTAGGGTCAATTATTAAGCGCCTGCGTGGAGAAGCCTCCTTGTTCTATTCCAGAAAAGTATGCTGTTTCAAGTTAAAACTGTAGAGACTTAATCAGTAAGGAATACCTAAGAGAATTTACCGAATTACGCCCTTTATTATATATACATATAATAAATAACCTCGAAAAAATATATTTAGTATAGAATATAAAACTAGCCATTTTAACGTAATCGACAGTATTCTGCATCTTATGTAAACATAAAGTGGTATAATATATAAAAGAACAAAATAGTATAATAAAAATATTAAAGCTAATTTAGCAAAGACATATATCTTATAATATGGATGTGTGGTGATGATAAATGGAAAGGAAATTAAATTATGAAATAAAAAATCTACAAAGCAAATTAAATAATGGAATTAAACAAAACAAACTAAGTGATAAAGAAATTGTAGAAATAAGTAATGAATTAGACAAACTAATAAATCATTACTATTCATTATCATTGCAAACAAGGAAATTTCCAATGAGTAGTAAAATGAAAGTATTTTATGATGAAAGCTATAAAGAGCTAATAAACATGACAAAGAAAAACAACAAATTTCCCGAGCTAGAAGAATGGAATAAATATGCAAAGAAAAATCATTTATTATCAACAGAATCTATGAAATATATAACTAAACTAGAATGGAAGTATATAAAATTAAAAGTTAATAAAGAAATAAACAATAAAAACAACTAATATAAAATGATGACAACTTTTAGTATAGAAAAGTGAAACAAATTAGACAAAAAGTATAAAATATTAAAACCGCCACAACTATTGAAATGGCGGTTTTAACTTGGTGATCCAGGAGGGATTCGAACCCCCGACCCACGGATTAGAAATCCGTTGCTCTATCCAACTGAGCTACTGAACCAAAAATCAATTGCAATAATAATATTAACACTATTTTAAATAAAAGTCAATGAAAAAAGAAAAAATAATTATAAAATTTACAAAAAAGTGTTATAATTTATATCTTTTAAGTAATTTGATATTACTGTATTACTTATATATAAGAGAAATATCATATAGAAATATCAAATCACGCCATTAGCAAAAGTATAATATTTATATAGAAATTTAATATATATGCACTTAAGGCATAATTTGATAAATTCTTTTCAATATTTCTCAACAATTAAGTCAATATATAAAAAATAGCAAAGCTTATAACTTCCAATTTCTACTTAGGCAATACTATTTTAGCATCCTTCTTTCTAGGTCTATATAAAGTAATTTTATTACCAACAGTTTGTACCAAAATTGAATTAGTTGCTTGCGCAATTTCATTTCCCAATAATTTTGCATTCGCAGGTGCAGTTTCTAAAACTGAAACCTTAATTAATTCTCTTGCTTCCAATGCATCAGAAAGCTGAGAAATTAAGTTATCAGAAATACCGCCCTTCCCAATTTGAAAAATAGCATCTATAGTATTTGCTAAACTTCTTAAATAAGCACGTTGTTTACTAGTCATATTTATTCTCCTTTCCCCCTAAACAAATTTTACATATATCTTTAGTAGAATTTATTTTTGCCAATCTAATAGAATTTTCTTTCATAATATTTAATTTATTTTCATCACCCAAAACACTGTTTATAATATCCTCAGGATCTGAATCTTTTTTTATCCAAATAGCAGCACCATTAGTTTCTAAAAACTCAGCATTTTGTTCCTCTTGGCCTGGTATTGGGTTAATAACAAGCATAGGAAGAGAACTTGCCAAACTTTCGCTCGTCGTCAGTCCACCAGGCTTTGTAATAACCAAATCAGAAATACTCATAAGCTCAGGTACCTTATCTGTAAAAGGCAAAATTTTAATAGAATCTTGTTTATTATTTTCCAATACAATATTTTCAAAAGCCTCTTTTAATTTTTCGTTTTTCCCAGCAATAGCAATAACTTGAATATCATAATTACTTTTAGAAAGAATATTTAAAATATTAATAGTTCTATTCTTTCCAAGTCCATATTCTCCACCACCGAAAAAATAAAATGGTCTTTTTATTTTCAGATAGTCCAAATTCTTTCAAAACTTCATTTTTATCATATTTTTGTAAAAAACGCTCAGAAATAGGAATACCTGTAACATATATTTTATCATTGCTAATACTATACTCCTTAACAATTAAATCTTTCATATTATCATTTGATACAAAGTAATAATCTACAAATTCACTACCAATAAGCCATTGATTATGAGGAGCAAAATCAGTCATAACAGTAGCTAAAGTACAGTTTGTTTTACCTTTTTTCTTTAAATAACTAGTCATTTGAGAACCAAAAGCATGTGCAGAAATGACAATATCAGGATTAATTTCCCTAAATAATTTAGCAATTTTTACAGCCATTATTTTATTAGAAGTAGAGCTTACCTTTGAAATAAACCCATCTTCAGACTTATAATAAACCTTGCCCCATGTCCAAGGAGCTTTTTTAGCCATTTCCTTATAGGCAGTCGTTGTAACCTTTTCAAAAGCCTTATTAATATATTTAACACAATCCACCATGTATGTTTGGGCATCTGGGTAATTATCATCAATATACTGCTTAATAGATTTAGCAGCAGAAAAATGTCCACCTCCATAAGAAGCATAAAAAATTAAAATTTTTTTCATAATAAATCTCCAATTTTAAATATTTAAAAATGTAGAGGCGATTATCAATCGTCATTACATTTTCATTATAGAAAAGTATGCTATTTCAAGTTAAAACGGTAAGGGCTTATATCTAAAAAGAATACCTAAGAGCAATTACATAAATTATGCCCTTTTTTATATAATATCATAAAAATAAAAAAAACACAAATAAAAAAAGAGGAGAGTCAAATTTGACGCTCCCCTTACCTTTTATGAAATTTTCGTATTAATCCATATTAAATTTTTTTACTTGCGGGCTAAGCCCACTAGACAAATCCACTAGTCCGAATCATTTTTCCTCCTCGCACTTCACGCGCCGTCATTGCAGGTTTATTTACGCAAAATTGCAAATGTAATATTTCCTTTAGGTCTGTCTCGTATCATAAAATTTTTCCTCCTCCAATGGAAACAATAGGTTTACGAGTTACAATGGTGCCGAACACCAGCTGCCGGATCTTACCAATTATGAATGTTATGTTTTAAAAGTGTACATGTAGGGCTTCAGCGCATAGGCCGTTTACCTCCTTATGGATTTTTTTAATAAATATACATAGCTCTCTTGAGCACTAGAATTAGTATAACACAAAAGTAAACATAATGCAATACTTTTCAAAAAATTTTTTCACAAATTTTTTGAATTTATAATGTAATCTTCTGAAAGCATTGAAAAATAAAAGTTTTATATAATTACAAAAATATAAAATTTTGAGAATAAAAACCAAAAAAAAAGGAAAAATAAAGGTAAATAACGTAAAAACGAAAGGAAAACTAAAAGATGATAAAGAAAAAATGGTTAATAATTTTTTTGATACTATGTACAATCCTATTTATAGTTATAAACATAAATGTAAACAATGTGGAAAACTCATCTGTAGTTGCCGCAGGAAATTCATCTACCACATCAGATTTGCAATTAATAGCAAGAGCTATAAATGGAGAAGCACGAGGAGAACCATATGAAGGACAAGTAGCAGTAGGAGCGGTCATTTTAAATAGAGTAAAAAGTTCTAAATTTCCAAACACAATAGCAGGAGTAATTTACCAAAGTGGAGCCTTTACAGCAGTAGCAGATGGCCAAATAAATGTACCAATAGCACAAGGTTCAACAGTACTAAAAGCAGCTCAAGACGCAATGAACGGTTGGGACCCAACAGGAGGAGCAATATATTACTTCAACCCTGCAACAGCAACAAATAAATGGATATGGTCAAGACCACTAATCAAAACAATAGGAAAACATAGATTTTGTAGTTAGTGTCAATAGGGACGGAGCTTTTTGACAATTTTTTTGTCAAAAGGGACAGACCTGTTAAACACAAAAAATCAAAAGGAGTGTCCCTATTGACAATAATGTTGTCAAAAAGCTCCGTCCCTATTGACAAATAAAGAAAGGAAGAATTTTAATATGAATATAAAAGAAAAAGTATATGATTGGAAAAATAGGTTAAAAGATAGGCACATGCTTACTCTAGTAGTAACACTAGTTACAGTAATAGCAGTACTTGGGTTATACACATATAAAAGAGAAAGAACATTTAGGCAAGCCACCGAAAATGATTATAATATGGCATTTTTTGAGCTTGTAGATTATGTGCAAAATGTTGAAACATATTTAGCTAAATCATTAATATCAAGTTCACCAGAACATGGAGCACAAGTACTAACACATGTATGGAGAGAAGCAAACTTAGCGCAAGCGTATCTTGCAATGCTTCCAATAGGTTCAAATGAGCTTAGCAATACATCAAAATTTTTAAATCAAGTAAGTGATTATAGTTATACACTTTCCAGAAAAAATATAAATAATGAAGCCTTAACAGAAGAAGAACTAAATAATTTAAAGGACTTACACAATTATAGTATAGAACTTGAAAACACACTAAACCAATTATCAGCAGATATGAATGATGGAAGAATAAAATGGGGAGAATTAACCAAAAAAGGAAGCTCTGTATTTGCGACAGAAGTAAGTAACATTTCAAAAGATAGTTTTAATAATTTAGAAGAAAATTTCCACGAATATGCAGGGCTAATATATGACGGAGCATTTTCAGAACATTTAACATCAGCAGAGAAAAAAGGCTTAACAGGAGAAAATATAAACGAAGAAAAAGCAAAACAAATAGCAACGAAATTTTTTGAAAATGATAAAATAAAAGAAATAAACTCAAATGGACTTTCAGAAAATACAAATATGCCATGTTTCGATTTCAATATAATTTTAAATGAAAATAAAGAAAAAGGCAATTATGCAAGTATTTCTATAACTGAAAAAGGTGGACATATAGTATTTATGGATTACAACAGAATCATAGAAGCCGAAACAGTATCAGAAGAGCGAGCAATAGAAATAGGAAAAGAATTTTTAAACAATCATGGTTATAGCAATATGAAAGAAACATACTATTTAAAACAAGAAGGAGTAATGACAATAAACTATGCATATAATCAAAAATCAAACTATGGAGATGTTGTAATATATCCAGATTTAATAAAATTAAAAATAGCACTAGATAATGGAGAAGTTCTAGGAATTGAAACCACAGGATATTTAAACTGTCATTATGAAAGAAATATAGAAGAAGTCGCAATAACAAAAGAAAAAGCAAAGGAAACACTAAATAAAGACTTAGAAATAATGAGTGAAAGTTTAAGCATAATACCCACAGAATTCCAAACAGAAATACTATGCTGGGAATTTAAAGGAAAAGTAGATGACTCTGAATTCCTAGTATATATAAACGCAAAAACCGGAAAAGAAGAAGACATATTAGTAATAAAAGACACCCCAAACGGAACCCTAACAATGTAAGTACACGCAGTAGACACATGATAGGTGCATGGTAAACGCACGGCAGGGACGGTCCTTTCCGTTCCGAATTCGGAACGAAAAGGACCGTCCCTACCGTGCACTATACTATTTTGTAAAATTTTGACGAAAATGTAAGAATTTTACCTTGACATCTTTCATTATTAATAATAAAATTATATTAATAATGGGAGGAAAAAGAATGGATTTATTTGGCAATAAATCTCATAAAGGTACAGAAGAATTAGTAAGTTACGAAATAAAAGGAAAAGCAAGCTCAAAGTTAATATTTGGTTTTGTACACTATTGTACTTTTAAACATGGAGATATAAAAACTAACTTAATAAAATCACAAGTATACGAAAATTACGAACAAGGTCATACCATAACACCAAATACTGCCAAATATGTTTGTTTTGAAGTTCCAGAAAATACAAGTATGCAAGAATTAGCTCAAAATGAAGTATTCTCCACATTAGATAAAATTGGAAAATTAGATGAGTTAAAAGAAAATTCATACAACCATATAGGTTTTATAAATAAAATGGAAGATGGAAGATATGAAATTTTTAATCCAACAATAGAAGTTTTAAGTTACATAGATGAAAACATGAATACAAAAATAGGTCAAAGCGATAATTTGTTAGCAAAAAGAATAAAATTTGTAGAAAGTATATCAAAACCAGCATTAAAGAAAATGGCAGAAGATAGGCAAGAAAGAGAACAACGAAAAAAAGAACCATTCTTAGAAGAACAATTAAGATATAAAATAGGAGATAGTATATATACAGATTACAAGGGAATAGATATAAATACAGGAAAAATAATAAAACTAAGCAAATTAAAATGCGCATATGAAGAAAACGAAATAAATCTATATTCTACATATATAAGTGAAGTACTAGAAGGCGAAGAAGAGCAAGAAAAAGTAGTAACACTAGAAGACACTCCACAAGGATTTCCAATACTATTTACAACAGCACAAAAAATGGAAAAAATTCTAGAAAATAACAAAGAAGGAGAAATTCTAAAATTATTATCAAATATTCAAAAAGAAAACTTAAACATAAACGAATTAAAATATATTGGAGGAATAGATACTGAAGGAAGAATATACAAAACCTCAGAAAATTGTTCAGAAGAATTAAAAAGAACAATAGAAAGCCAAAAACAAGAATATAAAAAACAAAGACAAATACAAATAGAAAAATAAAAAGATATGTAAAAAAGTGTGTCAAAAGGGACGGAGAATATTGACACACTTTTTTACATCTCCTTTGTTTATTTTGGAAAATTTATGGCAGTATATAAAAAATAAAAAAACAAATAATATAATTAGAAAAACAAAAAAGTTACAAAAGTAATTTAGTGAATTACAAACGCAAATGAAAAATAAAAGTGTTTTTCTAAAAAGTCACAAATTCTAGGAGGTAACTAAAATGTCTAGAAATAGAAGCTCAGTTATGTCTGAAAATTTAAAAGAAGAAATAGCAAAAGAACTAGGAGTATATGAACAAGTAAAACAAGATGGAGGATGGGGAAATGTATCCTCTAAAACTTGCGGAAATATAATATCAAAAGCAATAGAAATAGCAAATAGAAGTGTAGAATAGTAAAAGAGCTCATTCATTTATTTATAGAATAAATGAATGAGCTCTTTAATCCACTTGCAAAAATAAATTAAAAAGCATATAATTTATCATAATTAAAATATGAATATATTTTAATTTTAATAAATAAAATATAAAAGGTGAATTATGAATAAAAATTATATTATAAAAGTAAAAGATATTTTAAAAATAATTAAAGGTAACTTAATTATAGGAAACGAAGAAACTGAATGCGAAACATTTATAACAGACAGTAGGAAAATAAGAGATGGAGAAATATATGTAGGTATAGTTGGAGAAACTGTAAATGGTGGAGTATATTTTGAAAAAGCTTTTGAAAACGGAGCAATAGGCGTAATAATTCAAAATATAAATATAACGGAACAACAAAAAGAAAAGTATAAAGATAAAATAATAATAAAAGTAGAAAATACATTACTTGCACTTCAAAAAATAGCAGAATATAAAAGAAGTTTATATGGAGAAAATTTTCCAGTTATTGCAATAACTGGAAGTGTAGGCAAAACTAGTACAAAAGATATTGTAGCAAATGTAATTGCACAAAAATATAAAACACTAAAAACAGAAGGAAACTATAATAATCATATAGGACTTCCACTTACCCTACTAAAATTAAAAGACCATGAAGCAGCAGTTGTTGAAATGGGAATGAATCACTTGGGAGAAATAAGAGTTCTTACAAATATTGCAAAGCCAACACTATGTGTTATAACAAACATAGGAACAGCGCACATAGGCAATTTAGGTTCAAGAGAAAACATATTAAAATCTAAACTAGAAATATTAGAAGGAAACAATAAAAAAGAAATAGTAATAAATAATGATAATGATTTATTAAATAAGTTTAATAAAGAAAAAGATGCATCAATACAAACAATTACATACGGAATTAATGAAGAAGCGGGGGTATATGCTACAAATATTGTAGAAGAAGCGGAAAGTAGTAAATTTATATGTCATATAGGAAATGAACAATTCGAAGTAACAGTACCAGTAGCAGGAAAACATTTTATAGAAAATAGCCTTTGTGCAGCAGCAGTAGGAAATAAGCTAGGCTTAACGAAAGAACAAATAAAAAAAGGTATCGAAACATTTGAACTAACAAAAAAAAGAATGGATATAACAGAACTAAAAAATGGAGCAAAGCTAATAAACGATAGCTATAATGCAAGTTATGAATCCATGAAAGCATCTATAGAAAACCTCTCAAAATATCAAGGCAGAAAAATAGCAGTATTAGGGGACATGTTTGAACTTGGAGAATATGAAAAAGAACTACATCAAAAAGTTGGAAAAGAAGTAGTAAAAAATAACATAGACATATTAATTTGCACAGGAAAAAATGCAAAACAAATAGTAGAAACAGCCCAAAAAGAAAGAATGAATAATCAAAAAATATATTACTTAGAAAATAAACAACAAATATTAGATTTATTAAAAAACATATTAAAAAAAGGAGACACAATTTTATTAAAAGCATCAAATGGAATGAAATTTTATGAAATAGCAGAAAAATTAAAATAAGGTGTCCATAGGGGATAGATACAAATGGTGCATCTGTCCCTTTTGACACATTGCAAAAAAGAAAGAAGGTATAGTATGAAAAAAATAAAACTAGCCATAGTTTTCGGAGGAATGTCAACAGAACACGATGTTTCAATTGTATCAGGAACATCAATTATAAGAAATTTAGATAAAGAAAAATATGATATATATCCTCTATATATAGATAAAAAAGGCTATTGGTATACATATACTCCAAGTGAAAAAATATATAAAGTTGGAGATAATATTGACAATATACAATATTTAAACAACCCAATAGAATATTTATGGAATATGGATTGTGTATTTCCTGTATTACATGGACTATATGGAGAAGATGGAACAATTCAAGGTCTATTTGAACTTGCAAAAATTCCATATGTAGGCTGTAAAGTTCTAGCTTCAAGCATTTCAATGGATAAAACATATACAAAAATAATATTTGAAAAAGCAAGACTAAACCAAGCCCAATATGTATATATAAGGGAAAATAATGGAAAATACATATATGTAGATAAAGAATTTAATGAAACAATATATAATATTAATGAAGTAACAAATGAAATAGAAAGCCAAATAAAATATCCAATGTTTGTAAAACCATCAAACTCAGGTTCTTCCGTAGGCATCAGAAAAGTAAAAAATATAAAAGAATTAAAAGAAGCAATAGAATATGCTTCAAAATACGATAAAAAAATACTAATAGAAGAAGGAATAAAAGGAAGAGAAGTTGAGTGTGCAGTAATAGGAAATGAAGAAGTAGAAGCATCTTGCATAGGAGAAGTATTATCAGCCGAAGAATTTTATGGCTTTGACGCAAAATATAATAATAGTGAATCAAAAACAGTAATTCCTGCAAATATTGAAAAAGATATAGTAGAAGAAATAAGAAAAAGTGCTATCAAAGCATTCAAAGCAGTAAATGGAAGTGGACTTTCAAGGTTAGACTTTTTCATAGAAGAAGGAACAAATAAAATAATTATAAATGAAATAAATACTTTACCAGGATTTACTGAGATAAGTATGTATCCAAAGCTATTCGAAGCAGTAGGATTAGAATATAAAGAACTTTTAAATAAATTAATAGAACTTGCAATGAAATAAAACTAATGGAGTTGTAAAAAAGTATGTCAATATGCCCCGTCCCTTTTGGCACACCTTTTTTACATCTCCAAATTTTTTACAAAAATTCTTCTATTTCCCTTTCGTTATTCTAAACAATATGGTATAATAACCTTACCATGAATTTGGGAGGATGTTAAATGATTTTTAAAGATTATTACAAAATATTAGGTTTAGAAACAAACAAAGTAAATATAGATGAAATAAAACTAGCATTCAGAGAACAAGCAAAAAAGTATCACCCAGATGTAAACTCTGACAAATTTTCAGAAGAACGCTTTAAAGACATAAACGAAGCATACAGAATTCTTTCTAATAATACACAAAAAAGAAAATATGATAGAATTTGGTATTCACATGTAGGTAAAAGAATAGAAAGACAAAAAGACCAAAATGGAAGAGAAACAAAAACAGACTTTTTAGGCATACTATTTGGCGAAAAATCAAATGTAAAAAAAGATATAATAGAAAACAAAAAGAAAATACCAGTAAAAGGTGAAAACATAGAAACAAGTATAGAAATATCAATAGAAGAAGCATATTATGGTTTAGACAAAAAGATATCTTTAAGAACAGTTGAAGGAAAAATGAAAACCTTTAGTATAAAAATACCAGCAGGAATTCGAAACCGGAGAAAAGGTTAGACTAATAGGAGAAGGAAAGCCCGGACAAAACGGTGCCAAAAACGGAGACCTATTTATAAAAATAAATATAGAAAACAATAAAAAATACAAATTAAAAGGTTACGACATATACACAGACTTACTTTTAGCACCTTGGGAAGCGGCACTAGGAACAAGAGTACAACTAGAAACAATAGACGATACAGCCAATATATTTATACCAAAAGGAATAACAACAGGAGAAATAGTAAAAATTCAAGGAAAAGGCTACAAAGATGGAAAAGGTGGAAGAGGAGACTTAGTAGCAGAAGTAAAAATAGTAGTACCTAAAGAACTAACTCAAGAAGAAACAAAAGTATATGAAAAATTAAAAGAAATATCAAATTTTGAACCAAGAAACTAAATGTAAAACTTATATATATATTTAAGAATTGATTTGATATGTAGGGTGCGGGCCTTGTGTCCGCCCGTGCTTTAGAGAAGTGGAGACACAAGGCCTACCCCTACAATATAATTTAAATCAAATAAAACGTATAAGTTGACAATAACAAAAATACATAGTATAATTATGTATAGTTGGTAAACAAAAGAGAAACTATGATTATTGGTTCATAGAAAGGAAGAAAAAAATATGGAAAGTATACAAGGTAAACACTTTAGTATTACAGACCCACAAGGAGTAAGCACAGTAATTTACAGAGTAAATAAAACCGCTAAAAAATATTTAAATGAATATCCTAAATTCACAGTAGAAAGACTAGTATCAGCTGAAGAATTAAAAGGAAATTTAAAGAAAAAAACATTTTTTATTGATGAACCAAATTATGAAGAACATCTAATAATACTATCTTTTGCAGGAGAAAAGGTAGTTGTTAATATGGGAATTTTAGAAGACAACAAAGTACGAATTTCTAAAAAACCAGTACCAGTTAAGTTTGACACTCTATACTCTGAAGAAGGAGTATATAAAGAGTTTAAATATACACCAAATTTACGGAAGACCAATATCAATTATAGACCCAGAAACAACCGAAGAAGTAAAGCCAACCGTATACTTGGACAAAAACACAAATGAATTAAAAGGAAAATGCAAATTAAAACCATATAAGTCTTACTTCGCGTTTGAAATACGTGAAAGGAAAGAGGATGTCTAGAAAGGAGAAAGTAAAATATGAAACCAACAACTGAAGGTTCAAATGCAATGAATTTTGACATGGTATGTATGTCATTTGATAAAGAAAAAGAAAGAGGACTAAAAGTAGTACAAGGAGCATCAAAAAATTCAATATTTGATGAAAACATGAATATAATAGCAGAAGAAAGTGAATTAAGAAGCAATAATACACTAAAAACAAAAAGTGGAAATATAATAAAATTTGAGGAAAAAGCATTTGAAAAAGTAAAACAACATAGAAAATATAAAGAAGAAAAAGGAATAGTAGTTAATTACGAAGAAGCAGTAGAAGCAAAAAGAAGAGGAAGACCAGCAAAACAAACTATAAAAACAGAAGAAGCAAGATAAAACAAAAGAAAAGGGTGAAAGACCATGGGAAAAATAGATAAATTTAAAAACTCAATTAAGCAAGGAAAAAGATTTTTAATAATTATATCAGTAGTATGGTTAGTATTAGCCATACTACTTATTGCGCCTATAGCAGTTGCATGGGCAACTGCACCAAATGGTGAAAGTGATTTCTTAACAAATTTTGTAATGAATTTTATTAAAGAAACAACATCATTCACAGCATTTTTTAGAATGTTTGCAACAAAAGGTGCAATATCAGTATTCTTAAAATGTTTAATACCATATACTATAGCATTTCTAATATTTACAGCCAGAGGATATTGGAGAACAAGCCCAAAAGGAAAATATCACGACATTGAACACGGTTCAAGTGACTGGAGTACTAGAGGGGAACAATATAAAATATTAAGTGAAAATAAAGGAATAATACTTGCAAAAGATAATTACCTACCAGTAGATAAAAGAGGAAATGTAAATACTTTAATAGTCGGAGGTTCAGGATCAGGTAAATCAGCATCATACTCAATACCAAATGCAGCACAAATGTTAGGTTCTTATGTATTCACAGACCCTAAAGGAGAACTATATGATAAAACAGCAGGATACTTAAAAGCACATGGATATGAAATAAAAGTGCTAAACCTAGTAAATCCACAAAATAGTGATGGTTACAACCCACTAATGCACGTAGCAAGTGAATTAGATGTAGATGTTATAGCAAATACCGTAGTAAAAGGGCAAGCAGCAGAAGGAAAAAGTGACCCATACTGGGATGATATGGCAGAAATGCTACTAAAAGCACTAATATATTACCTAATAGCAACAAGACCAGAAGAAGAACAAAACTTAGCAAGCTGTTCAGAAATGGTAAGAGCCGCAAACAACAATGGAGGAAGCAACTTACTTACAGAACTAATAAATCAATTACCATATGACCACCCAGCAAGAATGTACTATAAATCAATAGAAATAGCACCAGAAAAAACATATGGTTCAATACTAAGTTCACTTCAATCAAAACTAGGAAAATTCGACTCAAAAGAAATAGCAGAAGTAACCTCAACAGATACAATAAATTTTGAAGATATAGGAAGTAAAAAAACAGCCGTATATGTAATATCATCAGACACACACACAGCATATGACTTCTTACTTACAATATTCTTCTCACAAATGATACAACAACTATATAACTTTGCAGACCTAAATGGAGGAAGGCTAAAAGTACCAGTATACTTCATACTAGACGAGTTCGCAAACATAGGTAGAATACCAGACTTCGACAAAAAAATATCAACATCAAGAAGTAGAGGAATACAATTTAGCGTTATACTTCAAAACTTAGACCAATTAGAAGCAGTATACGAAAAAAGCTATGAAACAATAATGGGTAACTGTGACACACACGTATTCCTAGGAAGTAACTCATTTAAAACAGTAGAATACTTCTCAAAAGCACTAGGCGAAAAAACAATATCAAGAGAAAGCAAAGGAACAAATAAAGATAAACACTTTCATAAACAAGGTTACAACTATTCAGAACAAATAATGGCAAGGGCATTAATGACCCCTGACGAACTTAGAAGAATGGACAACGACCTATGTATCATATACGAAAAAGGAATAAAACCAGTAAAAGCAGAGAAATACTACTATTTCAAGCAAGACAAATTATATAAAGAACTACAAAAAAACACATTAGACCACAACCATTTCGATGCAGGTACAAGAGGAACATGGAGAAAATACAACCCATACAACCCATATGTACCAGACAGCCCAAACAAAAAGCCAGAAAGCTTAAAAGTAGAATCATTAGATGACCTATTCGACGAAGAAATAGAAGATAAAAAGCTCGAAATAAAAGAAGAAACCAATAAAAAAGAAACAAATATAGGAATAGAATCATTAGACGACCTACTTGGAGCCGAAATACCAGAAAATAAAGAAACAAAAGAGCCACAAAACATAAACGACGACCTATTTGACTTCGAAGAATTCGAAACACCAGAAGTACCAAAAGAGAAACTTACAGAAGACGTATTCACCGAAGACCTACAAAAAGAACTAGAAGCCAAATTCGACGAACTATTCGGCCCAATAGAATAAAAAATGGAAATTTTTGGGACGCGTCCAAAAATTTCCAAATTGTAAAGAATCTTATAGAATTTAAACAACAACACTTTCAAAACAAATGTTTTAAAAGTGTTGACTTTTTTTTATGCACTTTATATAATAAGAAAAGAAATTAAAAGAATTCAATATAAAATTATTATAGAAAATATAATAGAAAAGAGGAAAATAAATGAAATTTGTACATATAGCAGATATGCACTTTGACACACCATTCACTTTACTTAGCAATAGAGCAAACTTAGGAGAAGTACGAAGGTTAGACCAAAGAAAAGCATTTAAGAAAATAATAGAATATATAAAAGAAAACAAAATACCATATTTATTTATAGCAGGGGATCTATATGACCACGAATACGTAAGGCAAAGTACAATAGACTTCATAAATGATTGTTTCAAGCAAATTCCCAATACTATTGTATATATAACACCAGGAAATCATGACCCATACCTAAAAAATTCATATTATACAAAATATAATTGGAGCAAAAATGTAAAAATATTTACTTCAAAAATAGAAAAAGTAGAAATCAAAGACTTTGATTTATATGGTTATGGTTTTGAAGATTTTTACCTAAAAGAATCAAAAATAGAAGAAATAAATATAGAGAATAAAGAAAAACTAAACATTCTAATAACACATGCAAGCTTAGATGGAGGGTATGACGACCAAAGAGTATATAACACAATGTCAAGCAGCAAATTAAAACAACTAGAATTTGATTATGTAGCTCTAGGGCATATACATAAAACAAATTTAAACAACGAAAATAAAAATATAATTTATCCCGGTTCCACTATCTCCCTAGGTTTTGACGAACTAGGTGAACACGGAATGATAGTAGGAAATATAGAAAAAGGAAAAATAGAAGTAGAATTTATAAAATTAGATGACAAAGAATTCAAAGAACTAGAAATAGATATTACAAACATAAATGAACCAGAGGAATTACTAGAAAAAATAGAAACACTAGAATTAAACGAAAAAGACCTATACAAAATAATACTAAAAGGAAACCGAAACTTCGAAATAAACACATACAAACTATATAAACAAATAGAAACAAGAAACATCATAAAAATAAAAGACAAAACCCAAATAGGCTACGAACTAAACAAAATAGCTAACAGTACAACACTAAAAGGAATATTCGCACAAGAAATGTTAAACAAATTAAATGATGAAAATATAGATAAAGAAACAATAGAAAAGGCAATTGAAATAGGAATAGAAGCACTATCGTAATAGAAGTTGGAAGTTAGAAATTGGAGGTTGGAAGTTTGAAGTCAGAAGTAAGAAATCATAAGCTAGATAACAGATAACACCGTAGGGGCGATTGTCGATTGCCCGCTCTTCGAAGAAATTACCCTAAAATCTATAATATAAATAAGTCAAATATTATTTATAAAAAAAGAAAGGCGAAAAAATGAAAATTAACAAATTACAAATAAATGCATTTGGAAATATCGAAAATAAAGAAATAGAACTTTCAGAAAATATAAACATAGTATATGGAAAAAATGAAGCAGGGAAATCCACACTTCTTAAATATATTGTGGATAGTTTATATGGAATTTCTAAAAATAAAAGAGGAAAAGAATTCTCAGACTATGATAGATACAAACCATGGAAAACCGAAGAATTCTCAGGCAAACTAACATACACTTTAGATAACGGCAAAAAATATGAAGTATTTAGAGATTTTAACAAAAAAAATCCAAAAATATATGATGAAGAATTAAATGATATATCAAAAGAATTTACAATAGATAGAACATATGGAAATCAGTTCTTCACAGAACAAACAAAAATAGATGAAGACACATTTCTATCAACCTTAGTATCAATGCAACAAGAAGTAAAATTAGGAAAGCAAGAACAAAATACACTACTTCAAAAACTAGCAAATTTAGCAGGAACAGGGGAAGACAATGTTTCATACAAAAAAGCAATAGAAAAAATAAATAAAAGGCAAATAGAAGAAATAGGAACACTAAGAAGCCAAGGAAGACCAATAAACATTATAAAAGAAGAAAAATTTAAACTTCAAGACGAAATAGGAGAATTAGAAGAATACAAAGAAAAACAATACGAAATAGAAGAATTAAAACAACATTTAGAAGAAAAAATAAAACAAAATGAAGAAAAACTAAAATTAATAAAAGAACTAAAAGTATTAGAAGAAAAAGAAAAAATAGAAAAACAAAAAATAGCATTAAATAAAGACTTATCAAATGAAAATAATGAAAAAATAGAAAAATTAAAATTAAATAAAATTGAATTAGAAAACAAATTAAAAGAAATACATATGCCAGAAGAAACTACCAAAAAAGTACAAAAAAACAATGTAAAAAATATTATAAGCATAGTATTAATTATTTTAGGTGCAGTTTTAGCAATATTATTAAAAAATAATACTATAGCCCTAATTGCTGGAAGTATAATTTCAGTAGCATCTTTAACATTTTTACTAACTTCTAATACAAAAAATAAAAAACTAAACGAAAAAGAAAGTAGAAGTAAAAAAGAACAAATAAATAAAGCAAATGCCAAAAAACAAGAATTTCAAAGTGAAATAGAAAAAATAAATTTACAAATAGAATTACTTATAAAAAGTCGTAATGAGCAAGTAAAAGTAATTGAAAATACAGAAAACTTACTTAAAGCTCAAATAGAAAAAGAAAAAAATAACATATTAAAAAACTATGAAGAAAAAGACATAAATTATAATAATATAACATATGAACTAGAAAACACACAAAACAATATTAACAAAAATAAACTAGAAATTCACTCACTAGAATTAGACAAAAATAACATATTACCAAAGCTAGAAAAATTAGCGAGTATGGAAGAAGAACTAGAAGAATTAAACGAAAAAGAGCAAAACCTAATACGCTTAAATACATCAATGGAACTTGCAAAACAAGTACTAGAAACAGCCTACATAAAAATGAAAGAAAATGTAACCCCAAAATTTACCGAAAACTTATCAAAAAATATAGAAGAAATATCAAACGGTAAATATAAAAACGTTAGAATAAACGACGAAGAAGGAATAATAGTAGAAAAAGAAAACGGTGAATACATTTCCAGCGAAAAACTAAGCATAGGCACAATAGACCAACTATACATATCATTAAGGCTAGGCGCAATAAAAGAACTATCAGAAGAAACCATGCCAATAATACTAGACGAAGCCTTTGCATATTACGACGAAGAAAGGTTGTGCAATATACTAAAATATATAAGTGAAGAATTTAAAAATAATCAAATTATAATACTAACTTGTACAAATAGGGAAAAAGAGATTTTAGAAAGTTTGAAATTGCAATATAGGAATATTGAATTGTAAAATAAGGTGGTTGCAGTTTGCGACTTCTTTAGAAATAAAAATATCAATAGAAGTATCCCATTATAACTTACAAATAAGAATGGTTTCGGTATATTTAGATTTGGCAGAAATGCAAGCAATAAGACATATATCAATGACTATGGAAGATTGGGAAGAAAGATTAAATGGATTTTAAAATTATGGAATCACGAAGTGTTGCAAGATAACGGAAAAATATCAGCAGAAATGGCAAAGCTACATGCAGAAACAGAATTTGAAAAATATAGAATCATACAGGACCAAGTATATATATCAGACTTTGATCAATTAATTATTGAAACAAAAAAATTAGAAAATAATTAATTTTGGGAATAATGAGAAATTTATTTGTAAGCTTGACAATTATGTAAAACGAGAATATGATAATTAAGAACTAAATAGTAACTATAAATTTTGTATTCTAAATAAGAGGGAAAGAACAATGAAAGTATTGGAGAAAGGCTATGAATAACTACGAAAACGGAATAAGAATAATATAAGATAAAAAACCACTTTTTCTAAATAGAAAGAGTGGTTTTTCTCTTGAATAAATCAAAAAAATATAGTATAATACCAAAGTAAAATAAAAAAAGGAGAATTTTTATGTTTGATAAATTAGAAACAGTAGAAAAGAGATATGAAGAATTAACAGTAAAAATAAGTGATCCAGAAGTAATTTCAAGAACTAATGAGTGGAGAGAATACATGAAGGAACACGCAGAAATAGAACCAATTGTACAAAAATATAGAGAATATAAAAAAGCAAAAGAGGCATATGAAGAAGCAAAAGAAATGATGAATGACCCAGAAATGAAAGACCTAGCAGAAGAAGAAATGCTAACAAATAAAGAATTAATGCCAAAATTAGAAGAAGAACTAAAAATACTACTAATACCAAAAGACCCAGACGACGACAAAAACGTTATATGTGAAATACGTGGAGGAGCTGGAGGAGAAGAAGCAGCTCTATTTGCAGGAACACTATTTAGAATGTACACAATGTATGCCGAAAAGAAACACTGGAAACTAGAAGTAGTAAATGAAAATGAAACAGGACTTGGAGGCTACAAAGAAATATCATTCATGATTACAGGAAAAGGAGCATACAGTAGGCTAAAATTCGAAAGTGGAGTACACAGAGTACAACGTGTACCCGATACAGAAAGTAGCGGAAGAATACACACCTCAACAGCAACAGTAGCCGTACTTCCAGAAGTAGCCGATGTAGAAATAGATATAAACCCAGCAGATATAAAACTAGAAGTATATAGAGCCTCAGGAGCAGGAGGGCAACACGTAAACAAAACATCATCAGCAGTAAGGTTAATACACGTACCAACAGGAATAGTAGCAGAATGCCAAACAGAACGTTCACAAGTACAAAACAGAGAATATGCAATGCGCCTACTACGTTCAAGACTATATGAAATAGAAAAACAAAAACGAGACAGTCAAATAGCAAATGAAAGAAAAAGCCAAGTAGGTTCAGGAGACAGAAGCGAAAAAATACGTACCTACAACTATCCACAAGGCCGTATAACAGACCACAGAATAGGAATGAACGTATACCAATTCGAAGACTTCCTAAATGGAAACATAGACGAAATGATAGACAACCTAATAGCCGCCGACAGAGCCGAACGCCTAAAAGGCGAAGAAGAATAAAAAAATGAGATTTTTGGGACGCACCCGAAAATCTCACTTTTTATTAGTATTATGGGGATATAGTTCGTAATCGAAAACAATCCAGAAAAGTAGCATTGGAGACGGTTCGTAATCAGAAACAAGATAGAGCAGAACCACAAGGCGCAAACAAAAATAAACTAGCTAGATTAGGAACTGTCCTCAACGCGGACACACAAAAAACACTCAAATCCATACGGAAACAAAGAAAAAAACAAAAAAATACAACAAAAATACCACACAATATGACAAAATATTACAAAAATGTAAAAAATACTTAATAAACGCCAAACAACATAAACCCGTAAGCAAAACCGCGAAATGCTAGAAATTACCAGCATTCCGCGTATTTATTTATCTCTATAAACTTAGTATAATTATTATATATAAATATAATTATAAACAATTAATAGTTTTATGGAGGTAAACATGAAAAACAAACAAGAAATAGGAAAGGTAATAAAGGAGAAAGTTAATACCATAACAAGGAGCAAAACAAAACAAATAACAGCACTAGGAATAATAGCTATCACAGCCATAATAATAATCTTAGCCACAGTAATAAACAACACAAGAAAACTAAAATATAATTCAGCTCCCGAAATAGCAAGATCAATGACTTATGACCAAGTACAAGAAGGAGAAGAAAAAATAACAGGTACCGACTACGTAACATTCGATGCCTTCTTTTTGCGTGACTTAAATGGAGATGGCATAGCAGAAGGAATAAGAGGAATGTGTAGAGAGATAGGTCAAAGTGACACATTATACATGGAACTAAACGTAGTAACAAATGGATACTTAGAAGATGGACTAATTACCATCAATGGTACAAACTCTTACTTCCAAACAGCGATACCAAAAGATAACGAAATAGCCGAAAACGCAATAGGAAACAACATACAAGAAATAAAACTAAACACCATAAACAACGGAACCCAAAAACTATTAACAGGAACAATATGTTCAGGAGATTATAGATACACAAATACCAAAGCATCAGCAATAGGAAACGACACAAATAATTATAGCAAAATAAACAGCATAACCCTAACAGGAACCCACGTAGCAGAAGATGGAACAAGAACAGAAATAAGAAAAGAAATAGAATTCAACATAGACTGGTATGGAACAGCAAAAGCAGAAATACCAGCATACATAGCATCAACAAGAAATTTAAACCAAGAACAAGACATTGGAACAGCAATAAACGAAGAAGAAGGAACATTTACAGTAATATATGACCTAGGAATGCAAGAAACAAACAACATACTAAACATCCAAAAAGCATACATAGAAGGAGAAATACCAGAATTAAATGGCTATGCTCCAGCAAATGTAACAGTAGAAGGAAAAAATGTAACATACACATATGATGAAGAAGCTCAAAAATTCACAGCACAAAAGGAAGCAATAGTAAATGAAAACGGAATAATAACATCACAAGCATATGACGGAACATACAACAGCACAAATAGATATAACAAATTCAAACTAACAATAACATATCCACTAGAAGCATACCAAACATTAGGAGTAGACGCAGTAGAAATAAAATTACCAGTAAAAGGATATTACGAAAGCTATAACAACCCAAATGAAGAATTCAAAAATCCATATAAATCAAATACAGTAGAAGCCACATTTATACAAACAATAAAACTACTAAATGGAACAGTAATGAATTTTGATATCGATGTTGGAAAATACGTATACACACCAACTAGAAGATATATAGTATCAAAAGAAAAACCATTAAAAATATACAACGGAATATCAGAACAAGAAACAAACGATACTTACCTAGTAAGATGGTATGGTTACACAGGAACAGACGGACAAGCAAAAACAATGATAATGAAAGAAACAGCAAATGGTAGTACTCAAGTTTCAGACGAATTCAGAAAAACAGATGGAACCAGCCAAAGCATGGAGAATGTAACAACAAACGTAGGAATATACTTCTCAAACCCAGTAAACTTACTAGGAGAAGAAGGCTGGATAAAAATATATGACGACGAAACAGACGAACTACTAGAAACATTTACAAATAGTAACTGGAACAAATACAGTGCAAGTAACCCATACAAATACGAAATACCAGTAAAACATATAAGAGTAGAAACAAGTGAAACAAATGCAAGTTCATCTCTATATGTATATAACATAAAACAACTAGATGACGAATACATAACAACAAACTACACAAAAGAAGAATTCGAAAATATACAATACATAAAATCAACACTAACAGGCTACTTAGGCGCATCAGGAATGACAACAACCCATAGTGCTAACTATGAAGCACCATATGGAATGGCAACAGTAGAAACAAGCAAAACAACAATATCAACACAAGAAACAGAAAAAAATATGCAAATAATAATAAAAGCA
>CATLDI010000022.1 GCA_949902805.1 uncultured Clostridiaceae bacterium | reverse complement strand
GGAGGAAATTATGGGAGAGGTTATAGTTATTACATCTGGAAAAGGTGGAGTTGGAAAAACAACAACAACAGCTAATTTAGGTTCTGCTTTAGCTTTAAAAGGTAAAAAAGTAGTATTAATAGATACTGATATTGGCTTAAGAAACCTAGATGTAGTTATGGGACTAGAAAACAGAATAGTTTATGACATAGTAGATGTTGTAGAAGAAAAATGTAAATTAAGACAAGCCCTAATTAAGGACAAGCGTTTTAACGAATTATTTTTACTTCCAGCAGCTCAAACAAGAGATAAAAGTGCAGTAAATGAAGAACAAATGAAAGAATTAACTTCTAAACTAAAAGAAGAATTTGATTATATATTAATAGATTGCCCAGCAGGTATAGAACAAGGTTTCAAAAATGCTATAGCTGGTGCAGATAGAGCAGTTGTAGTAACAACAGCTGAAATTTCTGCAATAAGAGATGCAGATAGAATTATCGGCTTATTAGAAGCATCAGAAATAAAAAATCCAGAATTAGTAATTAACAGGTTACGTCCAAACATGGTAAAAAAAGGTGAAATGATGGATGTAGAAGACATTGTAGACTTATTATCAATAGATTTAATTGGAGTTGTACCAGACGATGAATATATAATTACACAAACTAATAAAGGAGAACCAGTAGTATCAAATCATAAAGCTCCATCTGGAAAGTCATATACAGAAATAGCTAGAAGAATATTAGGAGAAAATGTAGATGTAACTATTCCAGGAAGAGAAAAAGGATTTTGGGCAAAAATAAAAAGCATCTTTTCAAAAAAATAAACTAAAGAATTGGAGGAGCAAAAATGTTTGATAATATAATAAACTTTTTTAAAAAATTCTCAAAAGAGACAAAAAAAGATTCAAAAGATATGGCAAAAGAGAGATTACATTTAGTTCTTATGCAAGACAGAGCAAATGTATCAGCAGATTTCTTAGAAATGATGAAACAAGAAATAATAGAAGTAATAAAAAAATATATAGATGTAGACGAAAATTCAATTGATGTAAAACTTACAAACAAAGTAAATTCAGATGGAACAACTGGAGCACCAGCTTTATATGCTAATATTCCTATTATTAGCTTAAAAGATGAAACTAAAAAAGTTAATGTTGAGAGAAAAAAAGAAGAAGTAGGAACTGAAACAGAAAATAATATCAAAGAACAAGCTCAAACCGTATCAGCTGAAACTACAGAAACTAAAAAAGAAGCTATAGGGAATAAATCTGTAAGTAATACTGAAGAGAAAGATCAAATTTCGTCTGCTGAAAATACAGAAATTGAAGAAGAAAATATAGAAGCTAAATCAGAAAATAATAATGAAGAGCAAGTCGAAATTTCAAATGCTGAAAGTATGGGAGCCGAAGAAGAAAATAAATCGGTAAAAAATGCGGAAGACGAAATTTCTCCCGATAAAAATATAGAAGACAGCAAAGAAGAAAATAAAGAAAGAGAACAAAAAGAAATAGAAGACTAAAAAATAGAGGTTGAATAATGAGAAAAAGAATATTCAAAAACATAGACTGGGGAATATTAATTTGTACTATATTATTAATATCAATAGGGTTAATAGCTTTATTTTCTGCTACACAAAATACAGAATATGATGAACTAAAAAAACAAGTAATGTGGCTATTTATTAGTATACCAATTTTTATACTAGTAATTTTCGTAGACTATGAACTGATTGCTAAAATATCTCCAATTTTTTATGCAATATTTCTAATTTTGCTTGTGGCAGTATTATTTACTGAATCAGTTAATGGAGCAACTAGTTGGTTCGACTTAGGTCCATTTGCTTTGCAACCATCAGAATTCTCGAAAATATTTGTTATATTAATGTTTGCTTCAGCAGTAAACAAAATACAAGAAAGAGGAAAAAAAGAAATTAGCAAACCAATAAAGTTAGCAATTTCACTAGTATTTGTAGCAATACCCGTATTATTAATTATAATGCAACCAGACTATGGAACTGCTTTAGCATTTATAGTAGCAACAATAATGATACTATTTACAGCAGGAATAGATAAAAAATATATTATAATAGGAATACTAATTATTGTAATATTAGCACCTATATTATATTTCTTTGTATTACCAGAGCATGCAAAAACAAGAATAGAAGTATTCTTAAACCCTAATTTAGATCCAAGAGGTTCAGGATATAATATAATACAATCTAAATTAGCTATAGGAGCAGGTCAACTATTTGGAATGGGACTATTAAAAGGAAATCAAACACAATTAGGTTTTTTATATCCAAAAACAACAGACTTTATATTCGCAGTAATAGGTGAAGAAATGGGCTTTGTAGTAACAGCAGCAATTGTTATATTATATGTAGTACTAATTACAAAAGGAATATATGTAGCAAAAACCGCTAAAGACGATTTAGGTTCTTATATAGCCATGGGAATTGTAGGAATATTTTTATTCCATATGGTAGAAAACATAGGAATGACAATAGGCTTACTCCCAATAACAGGAGTTCCACTTCCATTTGTAAGTTACGGAGGAAGTTCATTACTAACCAACTTAATACTAGTAGCATTACTACTAAACATAAGCGGAAGAAGACAAAAAGCAATATTTGTAGAGTAGCACGTTGGGGACGGAGCTTTTTGACAATATTTGTGTCAAAAGGGACATACCTTATAAAAAATATATATAGAAAACAAAATAAAACGATTTGTAGGGGTCGCCGCCATCGGCGACCCGCTATTATTAAATTATACTTGTTATAATAAATTAATAAACATTTTACGGGTCGCCGATGGCAGCGCCCCACTACAAATGCAATATAAAATTATATAAGGAAAGATAAAAATGTACTTAAAAAAATTAAAAATAGGAAATGTAGAATTAGAAAATAATATTTTGTTAGCACCAATGGCAGGAGTAACAGACAAACCATTTAGAATGATTACAAAGGAATATGGACCATCTCTTGTCGGCACAGAAATGGTAAGTAGTAAAGGTTTATATTATAATGATGATAAAACTAAACTTTTATTAGACACAGAAAATGAAAAAAGACCAATATCTGCACAAATATTTGGAAGCGACCCAGAAACTATGGGATATGCAGCAAAATATGTATCAAAATTAGCAGATATAGTAGATATAAACATGGGTTGCCCAGCGCCAAAGGTTGTAAAAAATGGTGATGGTAGTAAACTTTTGTTAAATTTAAGTTTAGTAGAAGAAATTGTAAAAGCAGTTGTAGAAAATTCTGAAGTACCTGTTACAGTGAAAATGAGAAAAGGATGGGACAATAATAATATAGTTGCAGTAGAGGCAGCAAAAATAATAGAAAAAGCAGGAGCAGAAGCAATTACAATTCATGGAAGAACAAGGGAAGAATATTACCTACGGAAAAGCGGATTGGGATATAATAAAGAAAGTTAAAGAAGCGGTAAATATTCCAGTAATAGGAAATGGCGATATAAAATCAAAAGAAGATGCTGAAGAAATGTTTAGAAAAACTAATGTAGATGGAATTATGATAGGAAGAGCAGCACTTGGAAATCCTTGGATTTTTAGAGATATTATATCTTATTTGAAAGGTGAAGAAATAAAAGAGGTAAGCTTAAAAGAAAAATTAGAAACTATGATAAAACATATTGAATTAGAGGTAGAGCAAAAGGGAGAAAATGTTGGAATAAAAGAATTAAGAAAGCATATGTGTGCATATATAAAAAATCTTCCTAATTCAGCAAGTTTGAGGGAAAAAATTAATAGAATTGAAGCGAAAAATGAACTTATAAGTTGTCTTACAGAATACTTTAGAAGTATATGAATATAAATAGAAAAGAATAGATTTTATCTATTCTTTTTATTTTAGATGTAAAATTAAATTAGCATGGAAGTAAGTTGTTCAAAATAAGTTTAGTACAGAGGTTAGCCGTTCAAAGTGAAATGAATATACAATTTAGCATTTATCATATGATTATTGTTCTCTGACTTCCAACTTCTAACATCTAAACAAGGAGGTAATCATGAAAAACAAAAAAGCTATTTTAATAGCACTTGCTATTATTTTAATTCTTGCAACTTTAATTTCAATTTTTGCTTATAAATTCTTAAAAAATGGAAATAATAAAATTAACAAATCTGAGGAGGAGATAGTTGAGGATATTTTAAATATTAATTCCTATAAAGCAAAATTGGAAATTGAGGTAGAAACGAATAAAAATAAAACAAAATATGTTCTAAAACAAGAACTAAAGCCAAATAATATAAGCACACAAGAAGTTATAGAACCAAGCAATATAGCAGGGGTTGTAACTGAATATGATGGGGCAAATTTAAAAATAGTAAATAATAAATTACAGCTTACTACTACTTTTGAAAATTATAGTTATGTTGTAGATAATAGCTTATGGCTTAATAGTTTTATAGAAAGTTATAAGCAATGCCAAAATTCAAAAGTAACAAGTAAAGAAAATGAAATAATATTAGAATTTAAAGATGAAAATAATACTAAATATACAGCCTATAAAAAATTATATGTCGATAAAAATACACGGAAAACCTACTAAAATGTTAGTCCAAGATATTAACCAAAAAACATTAGTATACATATTATATACAGAGATAGAGATATCTTAAAATATTTAAAATATATCAAAAGTCAAAGCCTTAAATATAGAAAAAATAGTAGGAGTGATTCACAAATGGTAATAAAAAGAGGAGATATGTTTTATGCTGATTTAAGCCCAGTTATAGGTTCAGAGCAAGGTGGCATAAGACCAGTAATAATTATACAAAATGATATTGGAAACAAGCATAGCCCAACAGTAATAGCTGCAGCAATCACCTCTCAAACTGGAAAAAACAAATTGCCAACACATATAGATATAGGTTTAGGTGATGGAGGATTAAAAGCAGAATCAGTAGTACTTGCAGAACAAATACGAACAATAGATAAAAGCAGACTAAAAGAAAAAATAGGGCATATAAATGATGAAAATGTTATGAGTAGAATAAATAACGCATTAGGCGTAAGCTTTGGCCTAGAAGAATAAAAAATGAGATTTTTGGGTGCGTCCCAAAAATCTTATTTTTTTAAATTCTCAATTTTTTTATAATTCTAATTTCATTATACAATTTATCTTTAACATCTTCACGAGTAATTACTGCCATTCTGTATTCAGATAAAACATTTTGATAATTTTCAAAGTTTTCGCCTTGTTCAAATAGCATTTTCATACCTTCATGGTAATAATCTTTGTCTTTATCTTTTTTAGCCTTCCTAGCTTTTAAATCATACTTTTCAATTTTTTCTAATCTATTAATTTGCTCATTCAAATAATTAATATAGTCCATAACACAGCTAATTTCATATAATGTATCATCTATAACAACCTTAAATAATGCTTTTAGAGCTTTGGGGTTAATTTTTCCAACTTTGTAGTTCTCTCTTACTACATCTAGTGCAACTGTTTTCATATATTCAGTAGGTTTAGCATCTCTTATTAAATCTTTCAGAGTCTCAGAAATATTAACGTGAGTAGTATATTGCCTTTTAGTAACAATTGCATCATATTCATCAGCTACTCTAATAATTTGTGCTACATATGGAATATCCTTTTTAGTAAGACCTTGAGGATATCCGTGAGCCATTTAAAGCTTCATGATGATAATAGGCCCCCTCTGAATAAGGACGTAATTTCAAATCTTTCATACACATTTCATAACCAAGAGTAGTATGAGTCTTCATAATAGTATACTCTTCATCTGTTAGCTTTCCAGGCTTATTCAAAATTTCTGGTGGAATACATAGTTTACCAATATCATGTAAGTAAGCACAAATAGTAGCGTGAATGGTAAATACTTTATTACAATGCAAATATTCACAAATTCTACAAACTAAATTTGCGACATTTTCGCTATGCCTTCTAGTAAAAACATCCATCCTATCTAACATAGAAAGCTGATATTTCATAACATCATCTAAATTGTAAGACTTTAAGTTAGTTGAATTATAAAAATCTATATCCAATTTTTTCATAAAAAACCTCTTTCTTTTGTATAACTAATAAAATAATAGCATACTTAAATATCTTTTACAATAAAAATAGAAAAATAATTACAAACAACATATAACAACCAATTTACAGAAAATATATTGCAAATAAGTAGAAAAAGATATAAAATTTATATAAAATATGTATATATTTGCCACAATTCACAGCTTAAAAATAATAATTATAAAGCTGTGAATTATAACAGATATTTTTATTTAAAACGCTTTTAAGGCGTTTTTTCTTGACAAAAAGCCTTTAAAAATATATAATTTTAGCATATTATAGCGAAAAATAAAAGCAAGAATAGGTGGATATTAAAATGTATTTAAAAAGATTAGAACTACAAGGCTTTAAATCATTTGCAGATAAAACAGTTTTAGAGTTTAGACCAGGAATTACATCTGTAATAGGTCCAAATGGTTCAGGAAAAAGTAATATATCAGATTCAATTAGATGGGTATTAGGAGAGCAAAGTATGAAATCCCTAAGGGGTTCGAGTTCTTCTGATATTATTTTTGCTGGAACTCAAAATAGAAAATCATTGGGATTTGCAGAAGCATCAATTGTAATAGATAATAGCGATGGAAAACTTCCAATAGAATTTAATGAAGTAACAGTTACTAGAAAAATATATAGAAGTGGAGAAACAGGTTATTTCATAAATAAAGTACCATGCCGTTTAAAAGATATTGTAGAGTTATTCATGGATACAGGCATTGGAAAAGATGGATATTCTATAATAGGTCAAGGTAAAATAGATGAAATATTAAGTAACAAATCTGAAGATAGAAGAAAAATATTTGAAGAAGCAGCAGGAATAGTAAAATATAGAACAAGAAAGCAAGAAAGCGAGAAAAAGTTAGAGCAAACTAAGTTAAACCTACTTAGAATAAATGATATTTTATCTGAAATAGAAGGAACTATAGAGCCACTTAAAATACAATCAGAAAAAGCTAAAAAATTTTTAGATTTACGTGGAGAACTAAAAAATATAGAAGTAGGCTTATTTGTATATAACATAGAAACATATAGAAGAAAACTAGAAGAAATAGTGAAAGATGAAGAAATAGTAAACGCTCAATATGAAGAAGAAGACAAAAAGCAAGAGCAAGCCCGCAACTTAAAAGAAGAATTAAAGCACGAAATAGATGAAATTACTGCCAAAATAGAAGAAATGCAAAATATAGGCTTTGAAAGTACAAACAAAATTGAAAAAATAAATTCAGATATAAATGTTGCAAAAGAAAGAATTGAAAATAACAAGCAAAACAGTGAACGTTTTACAAATGAAATAGAAGAAGTAAAAATAAGAATAGATGAGTTACAAGAAGAGAAAAAACAAAAACAAGAAAAGAAAATAAACTTAAACACAAACAGAGAAAAATTCGAAAAAGAATTACAAGAAAAAGAAGGAAAACTTACAGAATTAACACAAAAACTATCAGATAAAGAACTTGAAATGGAAGCAAAAAAACAAAAAGTAGAAGAAGATACAGATGAAAAATATGAATTAGCAAGTGAAATTAACGGCCAAGATGTAAATTATGAAAATTTAGAAAAAAGACAAAAAACAGTAAAGCAAGAAATAAGCTCAGCAATTTCAGAACTAGATGAAGTGCGTATGCAAAAACAAGAACTAGCGAAAGGCTTTTATGAAATAGAGCAGGCCAGAAATGAAGCAGTAAAGAAAATAGAAAATATGCACAGCAAAAAGGAAGAAAGTGTATCAAAACTTAAAGAATATGATACTAAAATTAACAACTTAAATTATGATTTAAGAATGAAAGATTCAAGATTGAAATTCTTAATAGAAACAGAAAAAGAAAAAGAAGGATACACAAAAAGTGTTAAAAATTTATTACTAGAATGTGATAAAAACAGTAACCTAAAAAAAGGTGTAAATGGAGTTTTAGCAAACCTTATATCAGCACCACAAGAATATGAGACAGCAATTGAAATGTGTTTAGGTGCAGCGCTTCAAAACATAGTTACAGAAACAGAAGAAGATGCTAAAAAGCTAATAGAATATTTAAGAAAAGGAAATTTAGGTAGAGCATCATTCTTACCGATTACAGCAGTTAAAGGTAAAAAAATAGATAAAATAAAAGAAGTAAATGGAGTAATAGGAATAGCATCAGACCTAGTTAAATATAACAAAAAATATGAGCAAATAGTTCTAAATTTATTAGGAAAAACTGTTATTGTAGATGATATGAATAATGGGGTAGCTTTAGCTAAAAAGAATGGTTATTCATTTAGAATAGTTACACTAAAAGGAGACTTAATAAATCAATCTGGAGCAATGACTGGTGGTAGTGTAGCTCAAAAAACAGTAAATATTCTAGGTAGAAAGAGAGAAATAGAAAGCTTAGAAAAACAAATAAAGAAAATAGAAAAACAAATAGAAGAAACAACTACTGAAAGAAACGAATATGAAAAATCTATTGAAAGTGTACTAAAAAATGCAGAAGAATTAGAAAATAACTTAAAAGAAATAGATATAGTATATGCTACAGAAAAGCAAAAAATGGTTTCAATAGAAGAAAATATTTCTAAAACAGAAACAAGGCTTCAAAAATTAAAAGATGAAGTAGTACAAATTGATAATGAAAAAACTGCAAACAGAGAAGAAAAGCAAGCCAAAGAAACAAAAATGGCAGAGCTTACAAAAGAAATAGAAGAACTTAATAGTGTAATAGAAGAATTTGCAAAAGCTAATAAAGATAGCCAAAGATATATAGATGACCTAAATTTTGACATTACAAACTTAAAAATTTCAGTATCCTCATTTGATGAAAGCAAAATGTCAATAGACGAAATGATAGAAAGAATTGAACAAGATATTGAAAATAATAATGCAAGTATAAAAAATAAAGAAGAACAAATTAAGTTAATAATTACAGAAAATAAAGAACTAGAAGAGAATATAACATCTCTTTACACCAAAATAGAAGAAGTTAAACAAGAAGTAGAAAATGGATTAAGCAAAGTAGAAGAATTGAAAAATACGAGAGTACAAAAAAATGAAAAACTTACGCAGATGGAAAACGAAATATCAGATAAATTCAAAATTCTTGAAGACTTAAAAGAACAAATAGTAAAAATGGATGTAAAGAAAACAAAATTAGAGCAAGATATTGAACAAATAGTAAATAGTTTATGGGAAGAATACGAAATAACTCCAAACAATGCGGAAGAATATAAAAGGCCAACAAATATTGCTACTGCAACTAAAGAAGTTCACGATTTAAGAAACAAAATTAAAAATTTAGGAAGCATTAATATAGACTCAATAGAAGAATATAAAAAGACAAAAGAAAGATATGACTTCATGTGTGACCAACGTTTAGACTTAGATAATACAGCAGGCAAACTAAGAAAAATAATAGCAGAAATGACAGATACAATGAAAACACAATTTGCCGAAAAATTTGCAGTAATAAATAAAAACTTTAATGAAGTATTTGTAGAACTATTTGGCGGAGGAAAAGCAGAACTAATACTAGAAGATGAATCAAATATACTAGAATGTGGAATAGACATCAAAGTACAACCAACAGGAAAGAAACTTCAAAACATGATGTTACTATCAGGAGGAGAAAGAGCTTTCACAGCAATAGCGCTATTATTCGCAATACTAAAAATAAACCCAGCACCATTCTGTATACTAGATGAAATAGAAGCAGCACTAGATGATGTAAACGTATACAGATTTGCAGACTACTTAAAGAAATTTAGCAGTGAAACACAATTCTTAGTAATAACACACAGAAAAGGAACAATGGAAGCGGCAGATACAGTATATGGTGTAACAATGGAAGAAAATGGTATTAGTAAACTTCTTTCAATGAAACTTGCAAATAATAGGTAACAAAACATATTGATATTAAAACTATATGTGAATTAACAAAAGAAGAAATAGAAAAAATAAAAAAAGAAATGTAAATAAAATGCGACAAAGTAAAGTTTGTCGCATTTATTATTTTGTAATTTTGTAAGAAAAATCAAAAAATAATATGCTAATTTTAACAAGAATAAGAAAAACCTCTACAAACGTTTAAACATATAATATTTGTAAATAATATATACAAAGAAGCAATAGGAGGTTATTTATGAAATTAGGAATAGCGCTTTCTGGTGGAGGGATAAGAGGAATAGCACATGCAGGAGTATTAAAAGCATTAGAAGATAACAATATAAAAATAGATGTTATAGGAGGAACTAGTGCAGGAAGTATGATAGCAGCATTATATGCTATAGGATATTCTCCATACTACATATATATACTGTTCAAAACATATGCAAAAAATATAATAGGAACAAATGCAAATCCAATTATATCTGGAGTACATGGATACTTAAAGAATAGAAAGAAGAATATTAAAGGATTAAAAGATGGAGAAGAAATTGAAAAGATATTTAATGAAATAGCCAAAAAAAGAAATGTAGAAAAAATATCAGACATAAAAATGCCAATAATAATTCCAACAGTAGACATTATGAACTCAAAAGAATATGTTTTTACAAATCACATTCCAGAAGAAGCAGTAGACAAAGAACAATACATTACAGACATTACAATAGGAAGAGCAGTAAGAGCAAGTAGTAGTTTTCCAGCAGTATTCAACCCATGCAAAGATGAAAAACATGCCTTTATGGATGGAGGAACATTAGATAATGTACCAGTTTATGAAGTAAAAAAACAAGGTGCCGATAAGGTAATCGCTGTAAAATTCGATAGCGACCCAGTAAAAGAAGACAGTAATTTGATGGATATAATAATGAAAACAATAGATATAATGGGAAGCAAAATTTCGGAAGAAAGCTTAGAAATGAGCGATTTAATACTAAATGTATATACTGATAAAGTAGGACTTCTAGATATAAATAAATTAGAAGCATGCTACAAATATGGCTATAACTGTGTTATAGAAAATTTAGATAAAATAAAACAAATATTAGAGTAACAAAAATGTTAAAAGAAATGCTATTTTGTTACAATTCATAGCTTAATTATCATGTACTAGCGCGAAGGGGTTAAATATTTTATTTTTGTAATGAAGACCCGACAGCCCATTGAGGTGGGGGAATACCACTTGTCTTGGAGGGCGAAATGGAAGAAATAAAATATATTAACCCCTGGGAGTGGACTTTAAACGATAGACTGTGAATTATAACAATTGCCAAAAGGATTAATATTTCTTTTGACATTTTTCTATTGCATAAAAAAAGATAATAATATAAAATAACAATATACAAAATAAATTAAAGAAAGGAGAAATTTATTTTGAAAATTAATGATATAAAAGAACTAGAAAAAATTTCAAATGAAATAAGAAAAAATATTGTAACACAAGTATATGCTGCAAAATCAGGCCACCCAGGAGGCTCACTTTCATGTGCAGATATACTAACAGTATTGTATTTTAACCAAATGAATATCGACGAAAAAAATCCACACTCACCTTTAAGGGATAGATTCGTTCTATCAAAAGGTCATTGTTCACCTGCACTATATGCAGTACTTGCCGAAAGAGGATATTTTGAAAAAGAAAAACTAAAAGAGTTCAGAAGTGTAGAAGGAAACTTACAAGGGCATCCAGACATGAACAAAGTACCAGGAGTAGACATGACAACAGGCTCACTAGGTCAAGGCTTATCAGTAGCTAATGGAATGGCACTAACTTCAAAGCTGAACCACGATGGTTTCAGAGCATATTGTCTTTTAGGAGATGGAGAAATAGAAGAAGGCCAAGTATGGGAAGCCGCAATGACATCATATAAATATAAATTAGATAACTTATGTGTAATAGTAGATAATAACAATTTACAAATAGATGGAAACATAGAAAATGTAAAAGGACTAGATAACATAGAAGGAAAATTCAAAGCATTTGGCTTTAATACCATAGCAATAGATGGGAACAATATAGAACAAATAATAAATGCATTTGAAACAGCAAAATTAACAAAAGGAAAACCAACAGCAATAATAGCAAAAACCATAAAAGGAAAAGACGTATCATTTATGGAAAATGAAGCAGGCTGGCATGGAAAAGCACCAAGTGAAGAAGAATATAATAAGGCAATTGAGGAATTAGAAAAGGCAAATTAGAAAGAATAAATGTAGGGGTAAGCCTTGTGTATACCTAAATATTTAAAAAATATAGAGATATGTAGGGGCGATTAGTAATCGCCCGTTCTTCGAAGAAATTACTAAAATATTAAACATCCAAATAAAAAAGGAGAGAAAAAATAATGAACGAAACCACCCAAATACCAACTCGTCAAAGTTATGGCGAAGCCCTAGCAAAGCTAGGAAAAGAAAATAAAAATGTAGTTGTATTAGATGCAGACCTGTCAACTGCAACAAAAACAAGTATATTCGCAAAAGAAAATCCAGAAAGATTTTTTGAAATGGGAATATCAGAACAAGACATGATGAGTACAGCAGCAGGTTTTGCCGCATCTGGAAAAATTCCATATGCAAGCACATTTGCCGTATTTGCAGCAGGAAGAGCCTATGACCAAATACGAAATAGCATATGTTACCCAAACCTAAACGTAAAAATATGTGCCACACACGCAGGAATAACAGTAGGAGAAGATGGAGCAACACACCAAATGCTAGAAGACATTTCAATGATGAGAACTTTACCAAACATGACTGTTATTGTGACTTCAGATGATACTCAAACAAAATGGGCAGTAGAAGCAATATCAAAAATAAACGGTCCAGTATATTTACGTTTATCAAGAATGGCAACACCTGTTATATATGACGAAACCCAAAAATTCGAAATAGGAAAAGCAGTTCAAATAGGAGAAGGAACAGACGCCAGCATAATAGCAACAGGAGACGTAGTATGTGAAGCTATAAAAGCAAAACAAGAGCTAGAAAAACAAGGAATAAATGTACGAGTAATAGACATGCACACAATAAAACCAATAGATAGAGTAATAATAGTAAAATGTGCAAAAGAAACAAAGAAAATAATAACCATAGAAGACCACAGCATAATTGGAGGGTTAGGATCAGCAGTATGCGAAGTGCTATCAGAAGAATACCCATGCAAAGTAACAAGAATGGGAATAAACGACCAATTCGGAAAATCAGGCAAAGCAGAAGAACTGTTAAAATACTTTGAATTAACAAGTGAAGATATAATTAGAAAAGTAAAAGAAAATTAAGTATTATAATTAGTATAAAGAGCAACCTAAAAATTGCTCTTTTATATTGGAAAAAATAATCATAAAATTCTCTATTTTCCTTGCAAATAAAACATACTAATGATAGAATTAACCTATAAAAATAGGGTTATTATATAAAAAATAATTACATATGAAAGGGAAGTTGAAAAAATGGCAAAAAGAGGTAGAAAAAAACAGAAAAAAGTAAGTGTAGATGTAGCAGTAGTATCAATGATAATAATAAGCATTTTACTTGCAGTATTAATATATATGAAATCAGGTTTTATAGGTGAACACTTAAGTCCAGCCTTAGGTGGAATAATGGGAATAATAAAATACATATTACCAATAGGAATATTTGCAATAGCAATATACATATCAACACATAAAGAAAGACAATATTTATCAACAAAATTATTACAATATACAATATTTTTAGCATGTATTGCAATAATGCTTAGCGTATTCCAAATATCAGCAGGAAATATTAATATTTCCAAAGATATAACCAAAATAATGGAACAAGCCTATTATTTAGGAGAAAGAGACATTGGAGGAGGAATAATTCGGAACAGCACTTGCAGTACCGCTAATTAACCTAATAGGCTCACTAGGAGCTGTAATATTAACAATTGGTATAGCTATAGTATTAGTAATATTCATGTTTGCAATAAAACCTTCAGAATTAATAGCAAACGCAGTAGATAGCCTAGAAGAGAGAAGAGAAGAAAAGAAAAAAAATAGAGAAAAAGAAAGAAAAGAAGCAAAATTATATAATGTAGAAGATGTAGAACCAAGAAAAGAAACAGCAAAAGAAAGAAGAATTCGTGAAAGAGAAGAAGCAAAAAGAAAAGCTATGGAAATTGATGAAAATCAATTAACAATCAACTTAAATGGATTAGAAGATAATAAAAAAATAAAAAAATACAATCATGACAAAGATGACCTAATACCTTTAGGCATGGAAAATGAACCTTTTAAACCAAATGTAATAGAAAGCAACTTATTCAAACAAGAAGTAGAAACAAAAGAAGAAAAAGTAAAAGAAGTATTAAACCTAGAACACACAATAGCAGTAGAAGAAGAAAACTACGAATTCCCACCAGTAGAACTATTAAGTGAAGGAGAATCAAAGGGACCAAAAGGAGGAAAAAAAGCAGTTACAGATACAGCAACAAGGTTGCAAAAAACATTGTACAGCTTTGGAGTTTCAGCAAAAGTAGAAAATGTATCAGTAGGGCCAGCAATAACAAGGTATGAACTAAAACCAGCAGAAGGTGTACGTGTTAGTAAAATAGCAAACCTAGCAGACGATATAGCACTAAACTTAGCAGCAGAAACAATAAGAATAGAAGCACCAATACCAGGAAAACAAGCAGTAGGAATAGAAGTTCCAAACAAAGAAAATGAAGTAGTACATTTCAGAGACATAATAGATACAGAAGAATTCAGAAACCACAAATCAAAACTAGCATTTGCACTAGGAAAAGATGTAGCAGGAAAAGAAGTAGTAACAGACATAGCAAAAATGCCACACGTAATGATAGCAGGAGCAACAGGTTCAGGAAAATCAGTATGTATAAACACATTAATATCAAGTATAATATATAAAGCAAAACCAAGTGAAGTAAAACTAGTAATGGTAGACCCAAAAGTAGTAGAACTTTCAGTATATAATGGAATACCACACTTACTAATACCAGTAGTAACAGACCCAAGAAAAGCAGCAGGAGCACTAGCATGGGCAGTTCAAGAAATGGAAAATAGATATAGCGCATTTGCAGCAAAAGGAGTAAGAGACCTAAAAGGATATAATGAAGCAATAAAAAATGAAGAAGAAATAGGACAGCTTCCACACATAGTAATAATAATAGATGAGCTTGCCGACCTAATGATGGTAGCAAAAAATGATGTAGAAGATGCAATATGTAGGCTAGCACAAAAAGCAAGAGCAGCAGGAATGCACCTAGTAATAGCAACACAAAGACCATCAGTAGATGTAATAACAGGTCTAATTAAAGCAAATATACCATCAAGAATAGCCTTTGCAGTATCATCACAAGTAGACTCAAGAACAATACTAGACATGGTAGGAGCAGAAAAACTACTAGGAAAAGGAGACATGCTATTCTATCCAGCAGGAGCACCAAAACCAACAAGAGTACAAGGAGGCTTCATATCAGATAGCGAAGTAGAAAAAGTAGTAGACTTCGTAAAAGCAAACGGAGAAGTAAAATACAACGAAGACATACTAGAAAGTATAGAAAACTCAAATAAATCAGACAAAGAAATAATGGAAGAATCAGAAGAAGACGACACAGACCCATTCCTAATGGACGCAATAGAAGTAGTAGTTGAAACAGGCCAAGCATCAACCTCCTTCATCCAAAGAAGATTCAAAGTAGGTTATGCAAGAGCTGGAAGAATAATAGACCAAATGGAAGAACGCGGAATAATATCAGGCTACCAAGGAAGCAAACCACGAGAAGTATTAATGACAAAAGAAAGATGGGCAGAACTAAAAATGGGAACAACACCAGTAGCAACAGCCCCAGCTGAACCAACATCAGAAGTAGCAAAAGCAATGGACACAATAAAGAAAATAGGAGCACTAAATTCAAATGCAGAAGAATACTAAAACATATAACAAACATTGAAAAAATGTAGAGGCGATTCTTTTCTTAGCTGTTCGAACGAAGATAGTTACAGATAAGTTATGCTTTAGTATAATCGCCCGCATCTCCAACGAAATTGCTTAAATGAATAGTTAATAATGAATGATGAATAATTAAAATGTAGAAGCACTGTTTGCAAGAATACATCTTCGGAAAAGACACCACTGTGCCCTATAAGAGAACGATTATCAATTGGAAGAAAACGAAAGGGGAAAAAATAATGTTTATAAATTTAACAGAAGAACAAAAAGAAGGTAAATTTGAAGAATTGATTGAATATGCAAATAAAATTAAAAATGAATCGCTAAAAAATGCTTGTTTGAAAATATTGAATGACTATAAAAAGCAATTATTTACTAGAGCAGCAGGGCATGATGCTATTGAACATATAAAATATGAAAGAACTCATCAATGTTTTGATGGTGGATTATTAGACCATACATTAAATGTTACAAAACATGCATATAATATTGCATTAATTTATAAAGATAAAGTCGATATGGATTTAGTTATATTTGGAGCACTATTACACGACATAGGAAAAACAAAAATTTTTGATGAATGGAATGAAAATGGTAAAATAAAATCTAATCTAAATTATTCATATTTATTAGTAGACCATGTATATTTAGGAGAACAAATAGTAGAAAAATATTTAGATAAAGAGGAAATATCTGAAAAATTAAAATACCAAGCACTTCATATAATTGCTACACATATGGATACGATGGATAAACATATGACAGAAGCATACATTGTAAGCTATGCAGATTCAATAGACGCAGATGTAGAAAATATTATAAGCTATCCAAGGAATGCATTTAATCCAATTATAAAAAAATATATGTATGAAAGCGAAAATACTGAAAAATAATACAAAAATAGAAACTTATGCAAAATATAATGTAGGTAATATACTTATTATGAATATTAATTCATAGTGAAAAAAGATAAAAGGAAAATAGAATATGAATAATAAAAATATTTTAAATAAAATAAAAATGCTAACAACAGAAGAACAAAGAAACTTATCATATGAAGAATTAATAGAAATAATGAAACTGCTATCACCAAACGAAATTATAGAACTAAGTAACATCATTGGATATCCAGTATTTACAAGGTTATGTATGGGAGAGTTAAAACATAAATTTGTATTATTACAAGATGGAGCAGCAGCCATTATTATAAACAATAAAGGACAAATATTGCTACAAAGTAGAGCAGACCGCAACAAATGGGGGTTACCAGGAGGATGCCAAGAACTAGGTGAAAGATTTCAAGATACAATAATTAGAGAAATTAAAGAAGAAACAAACTTAGACGTAAAAGAAGAAGACTTAGATCTTATAGATATAGTTTCAGGCTCAACTAGAAGAAATGATTATCCAAATGGAGACGTAGTAATTAATAATACAGCTTTATATTGCATAAAAAAATATTCAGGAGAACTAAAATGGGATAGTGAATCAAAAAACATGAAATTCTTCGATATAGATAAACTACCAAAAAATCAAAACGATCCAGACTTAATTGAAATATATATAAAGAAAGATAAAAAATAGAAGTGGAGAGAGCATAGTTACTTCAAAGAACTTACCTTATAAATCTAACTTCCAACATCCAATATACAAAAGAAAGGTAATAAAATGCCAAAAGATATTTTTTCAAAAATAATAAAAGATTATAACAACAAATTAGAAATAATACTAGAACAGAAGGCTTTTTCAAGTGACGTAAAAAACCTTCTTTTAAGCATGCTATACAAAATAGAAAATGCCTATGAAGACTACAAAAAAGTAAAAGTAAATGTATGTGAAAAAAAGCAATTTGTAGAAGAAATATTAGAAACAATAAAAGAAAAATGTGATGAAATAGAAATAATAAAGCCAATGTCAGAAGAGGGACAAGAACTATATGAAAACAGTATAAATTGCATAGTAGATAAAGAAAACAAAAAAATAAAAACTTTTCAAAACGAAAAAAGCATATTAGATGCAATATTACAAATGAGGCAGCAAGATATAGAATTAAATGAAAAATATGAACTAATAGAAAAGCCAATAAAAGAACTACTAAAAATAGGAAACAATATGAACTCATTAGAAGTAATAAGAGACTTCAACGGATGGTCATGGGATATAACAACAATAGAAATGAAAAATATAATATATAATAAAGTATATCAATTACTAATAATATTAATAGGAAGCAAAATAATAGATACTTGGGTAAACAATAGAAAAAGTGAAGAAATAGAAGAAATCCCTAGTAATGTAATACTTAGTAGTAAATATAACGAAAACTATGGTATAACAATAAAAGAAATGCAAGAACAAAAAGACTATGTAGAAGAAATAGTAAGCAGATTTTCTAAATTATATGGAAAAGAAAAAACAAAAGAATTCTTTAAAAAATTAATACAAATAATCATACTAGAAAATTCTAAAAATGATAAAGAATATAAAGAAAGAATAATTAAAGAAATAGCTAAAATAAATCAAGAACTAGAAAAAATGAAAAACAATAAAACTTTTATAGAAGAATTATCACTTCAAAAGAAAAAAATTAATAAACAAATAAAAGATATAGATACAATATTAAATGACGAAAAAACTTTGAAAGAACAATATGAAAACACAAACAAAAAGCTTCCAAATAAAGAAAAAATATTTAGTGTAAGTCATTTTAAACTAATGTATGAAAAGCAAAGAGAAAAACTATTAAAGAAAATAAAAAATATAAATACAAAAATGGAACCACAACAATTCATAGAAATAAAAAAATCTTTGCAAGAAAAGCTAGAATTTTATGAACATATACAAATAGAAGAAATTAGCAATGAAAACACAGTAAGGCTATTAAAGCAGCTAGAAGAAATATTCTTAGAATGCATACTAGAAAAAATAGAAAAAACAAATGAAAAAAATGGGTTAGAAAAAATAATATACGAATTAAGATACTACAAATTAATACCACCAATAGTAACAAAGGAAACAGACGAAATAGAAAGAAAACTAATAAAAAAAGCATGTGAACAAAAAATACTAACAAAATTCAGCGAAAAAGAAGAAATAAATCATCAAATAATAAAACACATTTTCACAAGCAAAATAATAGACCTAAGTGAAACAGTGTACACCCTAAAATACACAAAAGGAACCCTAACCCTAAACATATACGACGGAAACACCCACGACGAAACAAAACAAATCCAAATAACCGAAAAAACCGAACTAAACGTAAAACTAAACAAAAAAATAAAAATATTTCCCAATTAGGGACAGTCCCCAATTGAGACAAATGGGACAATTTGGGACAGAGTTAATAAAAAGAAAGGAAGAATTTTTATGAAAATTACTTTTTTAGGAGCAACTAAAACTGTTACTGGCTCTAACTTTTTAGTAGAAGCGGCAGGTAAAAAGTTTTTGGTTGATTGTGGAATGTATCAAGGTGCAGCGCAAGATGAATGGGAGAATTCATCACCTTTTGCATTTGACGTAAATGAATTAGACTTCATGCTACTTACCCATGCACATATAGATCACTCAGGAAGAATACCTAAGCTATATAATGAAGGTTTTAGAAAGCCTATATATGCTACAAAAGCAACTTGTGACTTATGTTCTATAATGTTGCCAGATAGCGGTCATATTCAAGAAATGGAAATAGAGTGGAAAAATAGAAAGAGAACTCGTAAAGGTTTAGATCCAATACCACCACTTTATACAGCAGAAGAAGCTCTAAAATGTTTAGAAATATTTTGCCCAGTAAAATATGATGAAATAATAGATATAAATGAAAATATACATGTGCGTTTTAATGATGCAGGACACATGCTAGGCTCTGCTATTATTGAAATATGGGCTGATGAAAATGGAAAAACTACAAAGGCAGTATTTACAGGAGACTTAGGAAATAATGATATTCCACTATTATCATCTCCAACAATGATAGATGATGCTGATTATTTGGTAATGGAGTCAACTTATGGTGGAAGACTACATATGAGAAATGATGATAAAGCAAATTTATTTTTAAGTATTGTTTCAGAAACTTTAGATAAAGGAGGAACAGTTGTAATTCCTTCTTTTGCAGTAGGTAGAACACAAGAAATTCTATATGAACTAAATGAATTAAAAGATGTAATACAAGATGAAGAATTTAGAAAAAAATATGAAACAGTTATGAAAGCACCAGTATATGTAGATAGTCCACTTGCAATATCTGCAACAGAGATATTTAGAGAAAATATGGATTTATTTGATGAAGAAACACAAGAAATAATGAGAAGAGGAGATAATCCACTAGAATTCCCAGGCTTACAATTTACAAGAACAGCAGAAGAATCAAAAGAACTAAATGAAAAAAATGAGTCATCAATAATAATATCAGCAAGTGGAATGTGTGAAGTAGGAAGAATAAAACATCACTTAAAACATAACCTTTGGAATCCAAACAGTACAATACTATTTGTAGGGTACCAAGCACCAGGAACCCTAGGAAGAAAAATAGTAGATGGAGCAAAAACAGTAAAACTATTTGGCGAAGAAATAGCAGTAAATGCAAGAATAGAATATATAGAAGGGTATTCAGGACATGCAGACCAAGAATGGCTACTAAACTTCATATATTCATTTATAACAAAACCAAAAGCAGTATTCTTAGTACATGGAGAGCCAGAAGGCCAAGTGATACTAAAACAAAAAATACAAGGAACAATCGAAATACCAGTAATAATACCAGAATATGGCGAACAATATGAACTAAACGAAGAAGTACAAAGACTAGGAAGAGTAAAAGGCACAAAACAACGTGAAAAACAATATATTCGCTTAGAAGTATTAGGAAGAATACAAACACTAAAAGAAGAACTAGAAGACATGAGCACAATAGTAAAAGAAGAAATGCTAAATGAAGATGCAAACGATGGGGATATAGAAAAATTAAATGATAAAATAAAAGAACTAGAACAACAAATTGTTGAAATTATAAAAGACTAATCAATAATAAAAAACAAGAATAAAATTTTCTAAGCTCATTCTTCGCTAAGAAAATCTAATTCTTCCATAACCATCTTCTAAGGAAACTCACCACTATCGTGGATGACTTTCCTAAGAATATAAAAAAACATTCCCTGTTAAAGGGGAATGTAACTAAAAATAGAGTGTAGATTAATTAAATTCATTTTTAATATCATTTGAAATCATTGTAATAATACCTTCGATTGCTATTAAAATGAAATAGCCTACTACAGCGATACCAATTGCAGTTTGAACAGAAACGAAAATCGCAGTAAATATTGCACCGATAATAATAGCAATACAGAGTATCAACATAATAATCTCCATAAGTTACCTCCTAGAAATCTCTACATGAAGTAGGCAAAATCACAATAGTGATTTATTTATAAGTTGCATAATAAGATTATACATTATATATATAAGTAAAGAAAATTATTAAAAATTTTATAATATGAAAATAATAATTATAGTTAATATATGGAGTTAAATATGAAAAATAGATATTACAATGAAGCAATAATAGGAAATGAAAACATAGTAGCAAGCTTTAGTAAAGAAGGAGAAATGCTAAGGCTTTTTTATCCTACAAGAGATTATAAACAATTCATAGAATGCATGCACACAGGAGTAAAAGTAAATGATTCAATGATTATATATTTGCACGAAGATATAAACAACGAATATGAACAATACTATACAGAAAACACAAACATACTAAACACAAAAATAAAAAATACATACTTCAACCTATCAATACTACAAACCGACTTTGTATCTATCAAAAAAGATGTAATAATAAAAAAGCTAATATTTACAAATGAAAATAGTGTAGACCTAAATGTAAATTTCTTAATATATTCAAAACTACTATCAAACTTTAATAATATGGTAGGAACAAAAATAGAAAACAACATATGTATGCAATATTCGCACGACTATACATTTAGTATTTTCTCAAAAACACCAATATTAGGATACCGACTAAACAATAGTAGTGAAGATATAAAAGGAGCAGTATTACACGACAAAGACTACATAGGAATGGCAAATGACTCAGCCATAAGTTTCGACATTGGAACATTAAAGCCAGGTGAAAGAAAAGAAATAGAAATATTTATTTATATAAACGATAACAACAAAAAATACAAATTCGATGAAATAATAGAAGAAATAGAACAAATAAGAAACCTAGATACAGAAAAAGAACTAAAAAGTGCAAAAAAATATTGGAACGATTTCGTACAAAATCACGACGGACTAGGAATATTAAATGACAAAGAAAAATGGCAAAAACTACTAACAGACAAAGAAGAAACAAATGAAACAACCTATAAAAAATACCTAGAAATGAAAAAAATATATACAAGAAGTATACTACTATTCCCACTACTTACAAACTCACAAACAGGAGGAATATCAGCAGCAATAGAAATAGATGAAGAAAGAGAAAAATGTGGAAGATACTCATATTGTTGGCCACGAGACGCAGTATTCATAACAAAAGCCCTAGACATACTAAAAATGGAAGACCAAACCACAAAATTTTACGAAAAATTCAGCAGTAAAACCCAAAGCAAAAACGGAATGTGGGAACAACGCTTCTACACAGACCGGAAGACTAGCACCATGCTGGGGCTACCAAATAGACGAAACCGCAAGTATCATATATGGAACATACGAACACTACAAAAAAACAAAAGACAAAAACTTCCTAAAACAAACTTACGAAATGTGCCAAAAAGCAACCAAAGCACTAACCAATTTCCAATTGGGGACGTTTCCAAATGGGAAATCTGTCCCTTTTGGGAATCTAAATAGTGTAGAAAGATTTGAAACGCATGAAAGCTACGATTTATGGGAAATGAACGAAGGCATACATTTATATTCATTAAGTGCAATATATGCAGCATACAAGGCAATGATAGAAATAAAGAAAGAGTTAAACATAGAAGAAGGAATAGAAGAACTAAAAGATAAAGCAGAAAAAATAAAATCATATTGTATAAATAACTTCTACGATGAAAACACAAAAACACTTAAAAGAAACAACAAAGATAAGATAACAGACATAAGTATTTTAGGTTCAGTGGTACCATTTAATATGCTAGACGCAAACGATAGCAAAGTAAAAAATACAATAGAAAAAATAGATTTAACACTAAGAACATACACAGGAGGATATATAAGATTTGAAAACGACAACTACTTAGGCGGCAACAATCCATGGCCAATATCAACACTTTGGATGGCACTATATAACATGGAAACTAAAAGAATGGAAGAAGCAAGAAAACAAATAGAATTTGTAACAAAAACAGCAACAAATAACGGATTTTTAGCAGAACAAGTAGATAATGAAACCATGCAAGCAAAATGGGTAATAGGATTAGGCTGGTCACATGCAATGTATATAATTGCATTGTCCCAATTGGGTTAATTAAGGACAGAAAAGAGAAAGATTGTAAAAGAGAAAATGATGGAATATTTTGAGAAGATATTATGAGAAATTAGGACAAAACAAAAGAATTATGTAAAATATATTGACAAATAAGAAATAATGAATTAAAATAATACTATATTAAGAGTTTACCTAGAACAAAATGTTTGAGCGGTAAAGGGTAGCAAAATATAAACCTATCTACACTTATAAAGTAAGATAATAAAGTCTTACAAAGGAGTCTTAAGAGATTTCTTTGTGAGGCTTTTTTGATATAAGAAAGGAGATGAGTAAATATGCCTAAATTTATATTAATAGTAGGTCCACAAGCAGTAGGGAAAATGACAGTAGGTCAAGAACTTGCCAAAATAACCAATCTTAAGCTATTATATAATCATATGACAATAGAAATTTTAACTAAAATATTTGATTACAGTAAAGAAACATTCAGTAAATTAAATATTAATTTCAGAACACAAATTTTTGAAGAATTTTCTAAAAGTGATGAATATGGACTTATATTTACAACATGTTATGACTTTGATATCAAAGAAGAAAAAGAAATTATAGAAAGTTGGATGAAAATATTTGAAGAAAAAGGAGGAGAATGCTATTTTATAGAATTAGAAACAACATTAGAAGAGAGATTAAAAAGAAACAAAACTGAAAATAGACTAGCTAATAAACCTTCTAAAAGAGATTTAGAATGGAGTGAAAAAGATATATTAAAATCTATAGAAAAGCATCGCATGAATTCAAAACCAGGTGAAATCACCTATAGAAATTATTTAAAAATAGATAATACAAAATTATCAGCAGAAGAAGTTGCAAAAATGATAAAAGAACAATTCAAATTGTAAAAGAAGGAGTGATTAAAATGAAGTATTATAAAAAATTGATAGGAGATAGAATATACTTATCTCCACTAAACATAGAAGATGCAGAAAAATATGTAGAATGGTTATGCGACTTTAGAACGACAGATGGACTTGGTAGTAGTGCTAAGTTAATGACAATAGAAAATGAAAAAGAATGGATAATGAATGCTACAAAAGGTAATGATTTCATCTTTTCAATTGTAGATTTAGAGAATGACAAACTAATAGGAAATTGTAGCATAATGAATATAAGTCAGAAAGATAGAATTGGAGAAGTCGGAATATTCATAGGAGAAGAAAATAATAGAAGCAATGGATATGGAGCAGAAACACTTAAGTTATTACTAGACTATGGTTTTAACTATTTAAACTTAAATAATATAATGTTAACAGTAATGTCTTTTAATGAAAGGGCAATTAAATGTTATGAAAAAGTTGGATTTAAAGAATTTGGAAGAAGAAGAGAGTGTTATTTTCTAAATGGTAAATATTAT
>CATLDI010000021.1 GCA_949902805.1 uncultured Clostridiaceae bacterium | reverse complement strand
TCTTGTGTTATACTATTCATAGGAAATACCTTCTTTCGATATTAGTTTTTGTGGTTAAAAACATTATATCATATTTGGTATTTCCTATTTTTTATATTAAGTGTGACATATCTATTGTAAACCTATATTATTAAAAATTTGTTATAATTTATGTATAATATAAAAATAAAAAACTATTGACATAATGAATGAAAAGATAGTATAATGAATATACTAATAGAGAAAATATTTATATATTTTCGAAATTGGAGTAGTCAAGCCATAAGTTGACAATCAAAAAATTGGTGTATCCTACCATGAGTGGAATGAAAAATTTGGAGTATCCAAGCCATAAGTTGGAATGAAAAAGCATACAGGGGGGCAAGAAGTCCCTCTGTATTTATGTTTTAAAGAGGAAAAAATATGGAAAGATTAAAATTTTATAATGTTGATGATAAGTATATAGAATATTTATATAGTATTGATAATAGAGTACCATTTAATAAAAATAATAAAAGACCTTACATAGGAATTATATTAGAGATAAATAAATTTAAATATTTTGCACCAATGTTTTCGCCAAAACAACAACACAATAAATATAAAACGAATGCTACATATATTAAAATAGGAGAAGGATTAGGAATTATAAAATTGAATAACATGATACCAGTAAATATAAGAAATTTAAGATATATAGATTTTAATAATATAGAAGATAAAAAATATAAAAACTTATTAATTCAACAAAATAATTATATTCAGCTTAATACAGATAAAATTCGTGAAAAAGCTAATAAGTTGTATCAATTTGTTACAAATGATAACAAAAAGTTTTTTACAGATATATGTTGCAATTTTAAATTATTAGAAGAAAAATGTAAGGAATATAATAGCAACGATTGATAAAACAACATAAATCTATTGAAAAAGATGCTTAAATAATGTAAACTATAATTATAGGAAATAATAGATAAAAGGTAGGAAAGAAATGAAAGAACAACAATATATTTTAAAAAATGCGCAATCATTTGAATTAAAAGACATATTTGATTGTGGGCAATGTTTTAGGTGGAATAAAGAAGCAGATGGTAGCTATACAGGGGTATTTGGTAATAATGTTATAAATGTTTCTAAACAAGGAAAAGATGTAATATTTAAAGGTATTTGTGAAGAAAATATAGAAACTACTTGTAAAAAATATTTTGATTTGGATAGAAATTATGAAGAAATAAAAGATAAGCTTTCAAAAATAGATGAGCATATGAAAAAAAGTATAGAATATGGAAGCGGAATAAGAATATTAAATCAAGACTTATGGGAAACAATAATATCATTTATAATATCTGCAAACAACAATATTCCAAGAATAAAAGGAATAATTGAAAGAATAGCTAAAAGATATGGGAATGAAATTATATATAATGGAGAAAGCTACTATACATTTCCAACAGTAGAAGAATTATCAAATGTGGCAGTGGAAGACTTAAGAGACTTAGGCTTAGGTTTTAGAGATATAAGAGTATATGAAACAACACATATGCTATTAGATAAAAAAGTAGACTTAAAAGAATTAGAACAAGAGGAAGATTTTAATAAAGTAAGAGAAACACTACTTACCTTATCAGGAGTAGGCCCAAAAGTAGCAGACTGTATACTACTATTTTCTACACTAAAAAGATGGGAAGCCTTTCCAATAGATGTATGGGTAAGACGTGTAATGAATGAACTATACATACAAAATGAAGATGAAACAAAAGTAAATAAAACGCAAATAGAAAAAATAGCAAAAGAAAAGTTTGGGAATTTAGCAGGAATAGCACAGCAGTATCTATTCTACTGGAAACGCGAAGCATAAATTTATTGATATTAATTGTGACAATAAGAAAAGGAGAAAAATTAAATGATAGAATATATAGGAATAGATTTAGGTGGAACTAATATTAGAGTTGGAGCAATTGATGAAAATGAAAATATTATTTTTGAATATAAAGAGCCTACATATAAAGAAGTTACTAATGGTGAAGATTTATACATAAAAATAGAAAAATTAATAAAAAAGGTACCTAATTATAAACAAGCTAAATCAATAGGATTAGGAGTTCCAGGCTCAGTAGATATAAAAACCAAAAGGATTATAACATCAAAAAATGTTAGTATTTTAAAGAACTTTCCATTAGCAGAAAATTTGAATAAAGAATTTAATAAGCCAATATATATAGAAAATGATGCAAAAGTGGCGGCACTTGCCGAGGCACTAAGTAGAAAGGCTAAAGAAAAGAACATTGTGTGCTATATAACAATAAGCACAGGTCTTGGTGGAGGAGTAATAATTAATAAAAATATATATCATGGAAGTAATAATTTAGGTGGTTACCTTTCAAGAATGATATTAGATGGTGAAAATACAAGTGATTCATTAATAAGTGGAATAGCATTATATAATATAGCAAAAGAAAAGATAGATGAAAATATAAAGAATACAGAAGAAATATTCAAATTATCGAAAACTAATAATATTGCAAACGAAATAGTAAGTGAATTTAAGAAAAATTTAGTAGTATTATTCTTAAACATATCTGCAACAATAAATCCAGATATAATTATACTTGGAGGTGGAGTCTTAAAGTCAAAAGAGTATTTTCTAGAGGATGTAATAAATGAATTTAGAAATAAAGCGCATCCACTAACTAAGAATATAATAATAGAAACAGCAGGACATAAAGAGCCAGGCATACTAGGAGCATGCCTACTAGCAAAAACAGAGAAACTAGCGGAAATAAGTAGTAACTAAAAATATAAAGGAGCAAAAAAATGAGCCTACGCCTAATTTGTGGTAGAAGCGGGACACGGTAAAAGTGAACTTTGCTTAAATGAAACAATAGAAAAACTAAATAATAAAAATAAAATATATATAATAACCCCAGAACAATTTTCATATTCAGTAGAAAAAAAGCTGATAGATAAACAAAATTCCGGGGCTATTGTTAATGCAGAAGTATTAACATTTAAGCGTATGGCACATAGGGTAGAGCAAGAAGTAGGAAAGCCTATTAACGAAAGCTTATCAAAAAGTGGAAAAGCAATGCTTATTTATAGCATATTAATGGAAAACAAAAAAAGCTTAAAGTTTTTAGGAAAATCAGAGCAAAATATAGAATTAATAGATACAGCATTAACAGAATTTAAAAAGCATAGCGTAACAGTAGAAAATTTAAAAGAAGTAACTAATAATGAAGAAGATAAGTATTTAAAAGAAAAATTAAAAGATTTAAGCTTAATTTATGAAAAATTTGAAGACAAAATAAGTGGAAAACTAATAGATGAAAATGATGTACTAACAATACTTGCTAAAAATTTAGAAAAAACAGATATGTTTAAAGATTGTATAATTTATATAGATGAATTTACAGGCTATACAAAACAAGAGTACAAATTAATTGAAATATTATTAAAAACTGCAAAGCAAATAAGTATAACGGTTACAACCGATAATTTAGATTTAGGAACAAACCCAGATACAGATATATTCTACTCAAATAAACAAACAGCAGATAAACTATTATATTTAGCAAGAAAAAATAATATAGAATGTGAAAAAACAGTATTTTTAGAAAAAGCATATAGATATAAATCAAAAGAACTAAAGCACATAGAAAAAAGTTTATATACAATACCATATAATACATATAAAGAAGAAGTAAAAAACATTAAACTATTTTTAGCATCAAATCAATATTCAGAAATGGAAAATGTAGCAAAAGAAATTATAAAACTTGTAAAAAATGAAAACTATAGATATAGGGAAATATCGATAATTACTAAAAACTTATTAGATTATGCAAGCTTAATAAAAGCCATATTTGCAAACTATGATATACCAGTATTTATAGACGAAAAGAAAGAACTTAGCCAAAATATATTTATGAAATATATAATTAGCCTACTAGATATATATGCAAAAAGCTGGTCATACGATTCTGTTATAAATTATATAAAAACAGGATTTGTAAAAATAGATAATGACGATATTTATATGCTAGAAAATTATTGCAAAAAGTGGGGAATAAAAGGGTCTAAATGGTATATAGGTGAGTGGAACTTCGAGGAGGTAACTGAAGAAAATAAAGAAAAAATAGAAAGAATACAAGCTTTAAAAAAACAAATAATTACTCCACTTGTAAGCTTAAGAGAAGAAATAAATGAAAACAAAACAGTAAGTGGAATTACTAAAAAGATTTATGAATTTCTAATAGAAAATGAAATAGATAAAATACTAGTAGAAAAGAAAGAAAAATTAGAAGAACAAAATTACATAGAAATTGCAAATGAGCAAGAACTTGCATGGAATATTATGCTCGAGGTTTTAGATGAACTAATTTTAATATTTGGAGAAGAAAAAATTAGTTTTGAAAAATATATGAACTTAGTTATGATAGGTTTAAAGGCAAGTGGACTAGGAAGAATACCACAAACACAAGACCAAGTAATAGTAGGAGATATTGAAAGAAGTAGAACACACAAAGTAAAGGCAGTATTTATATTAGGAATGAATGATGGAGTATTTCCAAGTGTTAATAAGAATGAAGGCTTTTTAGGAGATAAGGACAGGGAAAAACTAAAAGAAAAGGGAATAGAGCTAGCAAAAGGTACATTAGAAATGTTATATGAAGATAACTTGTCAATATATAAAGCTTTTACGGCAGCAGAAGAAAAGCTATTTTTATCATATACATCTTCTAATTTAGATGGAGCAACATTAAGAGCTTCAATATTAATAACAAAAATAAAAAAGCTTTTCCCTAACTTAGTAGAAGAAAGTGATATGGTAGACAGTAAAGAAGAAATTATTAATAAATCACAAACTTTTGACATGTTAATAGAAAAGCTAAGAAAATGGAAAGAAGGAGAAGAAATTGCTGATATTTGGCCAGTAATATATAAATATTTTTCAGAAGATGAAGAATGGAAATATAAATTAGAAAGTGCAGTAAAAGCATTAAATTATACAAACAAACCAGAAAATATATCAAAAGAAAATATAGAAAAGTTATATGGAAACACCTTAAATACAACAGTATCAAGGCTAGAGCAATACAAATCTTGTCCATTTTCATATTACCTAAAATATGGGCTAAAAGTTCACGAAAGCGATAATTTTAAAGTACAAATGGTAGATACAGGAAACTTCATGCATGATGTAATAGATAGTTTCTTTAACATAGTAAGACAAAGGCAAATAAGTATAAAAGAAATATCTGAAAAAGAAACAGAAGAAATTATAAGTGAAATAATAGACGAAAAACTAAAAATTACAAAAAATTATATTTTTACAAGTACAGATAAATACAAGTTACTTGTAAGAAGATTAAAAAGGGTAATTTTAAAATCTATGAAATATATTTTAGAAAGCTTAAAAGATAGTGACTTCGAAGTATTTGGAAATGAACTAGAATTCAAAAAAGGCAAAGAATATGAACCAATAAAGCTCAACTTAGAAGATGGAAAAAGAGTAGAAATAACAGGAAAAATTGATAGAATAGATTTAGCAAAAACAGCAAATGGAAATTATATAAGAATAATCGACTACAAATCTTCAGTTAAAAATATTGATTTAAACGAAGTATATGCAGGACTTCAACTCCAATTATTAACATACCTAGATGCAACTTGTAAAATAGAAGAAATGTTACCAGCAGGAGTACTATATTTCAGCCTAATAGACCCAATAATTAAGTCTGATAAATACATGACAGATGAACAAATAGAGCTAGAATTAAAGAAAAAATTCAAAATGAATGGAATAATTTTAGCAGATGTAAAAGTTGTAAAAATGATGGACAAGAAGTTAAAATCAGGAGCTTCAAACCTAATTCCAGCATATATAGACAAAGAAGGAAACTTAAGCAAAAAATCAAACGCAGTAACCAAAGAACAATTTGAAGACTTACAAAAATATACTGCAAAAATAATAAAAGAAATATCACAAGAAATATTAAGTGGAGACATAAGCTTAAAACCATATTATAATATAAAAACAAAGAAAAAACCATGTGATTATTGCGAATACAAGTCCATTTGCCAATTTGATGCAGGACAAAATGGAAATAATTATAATTACATTTCAAAAATGGAAAAAGATGAGATATTAGAAAAAATAAAAAATGTCAAATAATAAGAACGTTTGTCGCAGGTATAGAAAAGTAAATTTGCATAATGCATAATAAAACCACCTTTTGCCTAAAAGGTAGAAAGGAGGTAATCGTCTTGAGCAGAATACATAAGATAATTGCATTAATAATAGTATACTTAATACTCAAAGAATTTGACAAACAAGGAAAATCCCTTAGTGCTAGCACACTAAGGGATTTCATTTCGCCTTGAACAACTTTTTTTAAAGCAATTTTCATTGTTAAATAGAATATACAATATTTTCCAGCATTTGTCAATTAATATTTTCGAAAAATTTCATTTACCTTGAAAAAATTGTACATATGTAGTAAAATAACTAAAAAGAAAGTGAAGGAAAATATATGATACCAAATAGATTAGAAAAGAAAGATAAAATAGGAATAATAGCACCATCTTCTCCTATTACAGAAGAAAAGCTAGAAGATATAAATAATTCAATAACATTAATGGAAGGCTCAGGCTTTGAAATAGTATTTGGAAAAAACGTTTTTAAAAACACATTAGGCTATGGAGCAACTGCAAAAGAAAAAGCAGAAGATATAAATAGTATGTTTGCAAACCCAGAAATAAAAGGGGTATTTTGTGCTACAGGTGGAGCAAATTCGAATTCAACTTTTGAATATTTAAATTATGATGCCATAAAACAAAATCCTAAAATAATATGTGGTTTTAGTGATTCAACATCAATTTTAAATATGATATCAGAAAAAACAGGGCTTGTTACATTTAATGGTGCAACATTTAAATCATTAACTTCATGGAAAACAGAATATAGCTATAAACAAGTTATAAACAAATTTGTACTAGCTAAAACAAACTTAGCAGAAAAAGATGATAAGTTTTATACTATAAAAGAAGGCATAGCAGAAGGGAAACTAATAGGCGGAAATTTATCACTTACAGCAAATTTATGCTCAGGAAAATATAGTATAGATTTTACAGACAAAATATTATTTATAGAAGAATTGGCATATGAAACAGATGCCGAAATGGTAAGCAACCACTTATATAAAATGAAACAAAATGGGGTATTTGATAAAATAAAAGGAATATGGGTAGGAAACTATGAAGGAGAAGTACCATTAGAAAAAATATTACTAGATACCTTAGGAGATGACTATAATTTCCCAATAATAAAGTCAAATAACTTTGGGCATACAGATAGAAAAATGGTAATACCAATAGGAACAAAAGCAAAAATAGATACAACTAAAGAAATAAAAATAGAATTATTAGAAAATTGTGTAAAATAGAAAAATTAAATGATGTAGAAATCAGACATCTGACCTCTGACTTCTGACTTCTGACATCCGAAATATGAAAGGAATAAAACATGTACGATAATTGGGAAGAACTAGAACAAAGTATTATAAATTGTAAAAAATGCAAACTATACCAAAATAGAACTAATATAGTATTTGGAACTGGAAATAAGAATGCGGATATAATGTTCATAGGAGAAGGTCCAGGAGCAGATGAAGATAAAGAAGGAGAGCCTTTCGTAGGAAAAGCAGGAAAGCTTATGAATGAAGCATTCAAAGGTTTAGGAATAAAAAGAGAAGAAGTATATATTGCCAATATAGTAAAATGTAGACCACCTTCAAATAGAGTACCAGAAGAAGATGAAGCAGTAGCATGCTTAAATTACTTACGAAATCAAGTAATACTAGTAAAACCTAAAATAATAGTATTATTAGGAAGTACAGCTCTAAAAAATATATTAGGAAAAGAATATGGAATAACAAATGCAAGAGGAAAATGGATAGAGAAAAAAGGAATAATGTACATGCCAACATGGCACCCAGCAGCACTTTTAAGAGATGAAAATAAAAAAATAGAATTTTGGAAAGACTTAAAAGAAGTAGTAAATAAACTAAAATAGTATGAGGTCGCAAAAATGAGCAAAAATAGATGGGCTAAATTAGTAGATTATTAAAAGATAAAGTGTGCTAATTTAGCCCGTTAATGTTAGCTTATTTATTCAGCTTATAATATAAAATTTTTAATTAGACTGTAAAAGTTGAAAGGATACTATTGAATTTCACTAGCAATTTCTTCACTTATCCAACCTTTCTCTACTGCTTCATTAATTTCTTTTTGCTTTTGTTCTATATCATTTATATTTTTTAAATGTTCTATTAATTCTTTTTCACCAATATTATCGAAAATGTTAGAATAATAAAAAGGTTTAGAGATCACTAATATTACAGCCACTAAGATAATAATAAATAAAGATAAGAATAATACTTTCTTATTTTTCATTAAAACTCCCCCTTTCTTTAAATTTTTGTAATGATTTATTTATTTTTTTTATAAAATAAATATTATACATAAGATTACATATAAAACAAAATAAGAATATTAATAAATAATATAATATTAAGTTTTTAAAATTATAAATATAGGTATGACTAAAATCTAATATTAAACCAAAATTTCCATACAAAATAATTTGTACAATAGTAACAATTAAATTTAATATTAAATATCCAATGAAAAAAATAATTACATATTCTAATATGTCGAATAACTTTTTCAAATTACATTCTCCTTTCATCTAAATAGTATAGAACATCTCTGGCTTTCCTTCTAGAAACAAATTCCTCTGTATCATTATCAAATTTTATAATAATTTTTCCAGTATGATTTAAATCAAAACATGCTACATGACAAATATTTATAATACAAGACTTAGAAATTCTCATAAAGTTTTCATCCATTTTTTCAATTTCATATAATCTATTTTTTACTTCATAATTGCCACTTAATGTATTACAATAATTAGATTTCCCAACACTATAAATCTTAATTATACTGTCTTTTGAGATTGGAACAAATTTGTTATTATGTTTAACAAATATTTCCTGCTTTCTTTCCTCGAATTTATTTATATATCTTTCTAATTCACTAATGTCTTTGTTATTATTTGAGTATTGAATCAATATATCAATTTCATTATTTGCTAAATTTAATTTTTCTTTTTTACTAATATGTATATTCATTAATTTCTCCTTTAAATAAATTATATATCATGGTATATTACTTTTCAACACAAATAGTATAAACGGTCTTTTTTCGCGATAAACGGTCCAATTAGTGACATTATATTGACATTTTAGTCCAATGCTTTTATACTAAGTTAAAATTATTTGATATTAGTATGAGCTTCATATTAATATATCTGTCAAAGAAACAATATTTTCGCATTAAGAAAGGAGACTACAACTATGACAAAAAATGTAAGAAAACGGTTCTTTGCAATTTTAATAACATCTTTGATGGTAGTATGTTATAGTAATACAGCTTTAGCAGCAAATGAAATAAAAGCAATTGAATGTGACTATGAAATTATTTCAACATCAGAAGATGAAGGAATAGTACCATATAACACAACAATTAAAAGCTTTCAGGGAACTTACACGGGGTGGCTTGATATACCCTTTACAGTAACTGATTCATCTAGACCAGTAAAAGTTTTATATGCTATAAGGATGCAAGACGGAACAACGGCGGTTACCCATTTGGGTGTTAGAAAGTCAAGTGCTTCCTTATGGTTTTAGACAAAGTTGAATTTATCAGGAAATAAACAAATACAAGAAATTGGAAAATTACAACCTGGGGATTATGTATTAAGAATAAAAACAAAAAGTATTACAGATACTTATACAATTGCAGGAGAGATTTACTATTTTGGGTAACTAACAATTTTTTGTTTCTTTGACAGAAATAAAGAGGTATGACAATTCATACCTCTTTCTCTATAATATATAAAAGTACATTTAATTGAAGTAAATTAATTAATGAAACAAAGATACTTCTTCGTATTATTTTTTCCTTGTTAAAACATTCAATATTTCAGGATAAATTTTGTCAGCATTATTATTCCAATTATCAACGATATCTTTTGCTTTTTCCCTTGAGCCTGCAAATGTTTTTACTTCAAAAATAGTATCATTATTATCAACTATTTTACAAGTAACAGTATAGTTATTTTCACTTCTTGGAACATACTCGGCAACAATTGAATGCTTATCTTCAAAAGCAACTAATTCATCTTTTAAATTACTGTCAACTCTTAACTTTATAATACCAGGAATGATATCTTGAGTAAGAGCTAAAGTTTCTTTTCCAAAATCAGTTATTTCATATAAAGTAGAATTATCTTTATCATAACTTGCAATATATTTATTTTCTAATAAATCTAATAAAAATTGTTGAAAATAAAAGTAATTCATATCTGTTACAGCAAGAACCAAGTTCAAAAGAGAATCATTTGAAATTGATTTTCCAACTTTATTTAATATATATAAAATTAATATCTTATTTTCTGCCAAAGTTTCATTATCTGATGAAAGCTTCATTTTTAATCACTCCATATGTTAATTTTCAAGTATTATAACACATTTTTAAACAAAATACTATCCTTTTTTATATATTAATGTTATAATTATATGAGAATTATTAAAAAATAGGAGAATATATGAAAAATTACTATGAAATATTAGAAGTAAGTAGAAATGCTTCTGAAGAAATTATAGAAAAAGCATACAAAGTATTAGCAAAAAAATATCATCCAGACTTACAAGAAGAACAAAATAAGAAGCAAGCAGAAGAAAAAATGAAACTTATAAATGAAGCTTATGAAGTTTTATCTGATACCAATAAAAGAAAAGAATATAATATAGAATTAGAAAATGAAGAAAAAAGAAAAACACAAGAGCAACAAGTAAATAATTACAATAGAGAAAATAGATATGAAGAAGAATATGATGAAAGTGATGACGAATATGATACTGAACCTTTAACAAAAAAACAAATAAAAGAGCAAATAAAACAAGAAAGAAAAGCACAAAAAGAATGTAGAGAAGAACAAGAAAGACAATATGCAAGATACATGAGAAGCCTAGGCTACAAAGTAAAAGAAAGATGGACATTAAAAAGAATTAGTAGACTATTAAAAACAATAGCAGTGACAATAATTTTATTATTAATAATATGGATATTCCCACCTACACATAAATTACTAATACAAACATATGAAGAAAATAGTATAATAAGAGCACTAGTAGAAGTAATTAAAGCTATATTTGTGGGAATTGGAAATGCAATAGATTCAATATTTAAAGGAATATTTAATAAAGGATAAGAGGAGAAAATATGAGAATTAGATTTAAACCATGGGCAAGGCCAGAACTAGAAGCAAGTAAATTTTATATAGATAATCCACAAGACTATAAAGAAAAGTGGAAAACTTTATATAAAAATAAAGCACCATTTCATATAGAATTAGGATGTGGAAAAGGAAGTTTTATATCACAATTAGCAGTTAGAAATGAAAATATAAACTACTTAGCAATAGACTTAGTAGATGCAATGCTAGGTCTAGCAAAAAGAAATATAGAAAGTACATATAACGAAAACAATAAAGAAATAAATAATGTATATTTAACAAGACATGACATTGAAAGAATATTTCTAATATTAGGAAAAAAGGATAAAGTAGAAAGAATATATATAAACTTTTGTAATCCATGGCCACGAGGAAAACATCACAAAAAAAGGCTAACACATACAAGGCAACTAGAAAAGTATAAAGATATATTAGTGAAAAATGGAGAAATATATTTCAAAACAGATGATGATGGACTATTTAATGATAGCTTAATATATTTTAAAGAAGCGGGTTTTGAAATTGTAAAATCAACATTTGATTTAGAAAATGAAGAAAACTTTTGGGATAACATAGAAACAGAACATGAAAAAATGTTTAAAGAGCAAGGAATAAAAATAAAAGCATTAATTGCAAGAAAAAGTAAATAAGCATGTAACAAAAAAATAAAAATAACATAAGATATAATATAAACAATATATTGTTTTTCATATAGATAAAAAGGTAGGAAAAGAACACTTCTATTTAAGTTCTTCTTCTACCTTTTATATTATTTACCTTGATTTACTATAACTTTAGCAATACTGTATATTAACTTGTGTTGCTCAGGAGTACATTTCTTTAATAAATCAGAAAACTCAGAGTTAAGGTAACTATCTGACTGGTTAGAAACACCATTTAAAAGTTGACCTTCTGTAGTTCCTAAAATTGCACAAATTTGACTTAACCTTTTCAAATTAATTTGAGAGCTACCTCTCTCAATTCTACTTAAAAAAGCAATAGATATCCCCATTTTCTCAGCCAATTTTTCTTGTGTCATATTACAATTTTTTCTTGCAGATTTTATTCGTTCCCCTATTATATTATAATCTACTGCCATAATACTTCATCCTTTCAAAATAATTAAGCTAATACAAGCTCAACATCAATATAGCATTTTGAAGTTTAAGTTTACAGAAACATAAATATAAAACTTAACTTATAAGTATATATATTCATAAAATTTGTAAAAATATTCAACTAATACATAAATTGCGAATTTTTATCTTATATGCACATAAATTGCGAAAGAAATAAAAAAAACTTAAAACATATTGACAGAAAAATAAGTTATTAGTAAAATATAAATATGTAACAACTAATGCACATAAAACATATTTATAGCAAACATAATAGATGAAGGGAGAAATGAAATGTTGCAAATGAAAGAGCAAAAGGCTATAACTTTAATAACGTTGGTAATAACTATAATAGTAATGTTAGTACTTGTACGTGGAGGGCAAATGTTTAATGAGTCTAGGGCAGGAGTATTTTCAGTTGGTAGTAGTACTACATCATTATATAGCTATTACACTGGATTTCGAGTTGCTCTAGTTTGTGAATAGTTGTAATAAATCATATAACCAAAAATACTGTTTGTTATATATAAAACAAATATCTTTAATAATAAATAGGAAAATCAAATACATAACACATATTTCGAATTATGAAATATGTGTTATTATTAACTTTAGCGTAAAACCAACAGATATGCTATATAGACAGTTAAGCATATACAATATTTGAGTGCAAATATTATATAGTATTTACACAAAAGCTTACGATAAACAAATTTAGTAACTTTTTATTACAAATTCATTGTATTTTTAACCCAAATATGTTATTATTTTTTAATATAAAGAAGAAATAAAAAGGAATGATGAATTTTGGAAAAGAAAACATTTTATGTAACGACACCAATATATTACCCAAGTGGTAAATTTCATATAGGAACAGCCTATACAACAGTATTAGCAGATTGCATAAAAAGATATAAAACTTTAAGAGGGTATGACGCCTATATGCTTACAGGAATGGACGAGCATGGTCAAAAAATACAAGATGTAGCTGCAAAAAATGGAAAAACACCACAAGAACATGTAGATGAAATTGCAGAGAGTGCAAAAGAACTATGGAAAAAAATGGACATACAATATGATGACTTTATTCGTACTACAGAAGAAAGACATACAAAAGTAGTAGAAGACATTTTTGATAAATTAATGCAACAAGGAGATATTTACCTAGGAGAATATGAAGGATGGTACTGTGTACCTTGCGAAACATTCTTTACTGAAACACAACTAGTAGATGGAAAATGTCCTGACTGTGGTAGAGAAGTAAAGAAAATGAAAGAAGAATCATATTTCTTTAATATGAAAAAATATCAAAAAAGATTAGAAGAATTCTATGAACAAAATCCAGATTTCATAGCACCAGAATCAAGAAAAAATGAATTATTTAATAACTTTATTAAACCAGGGTTAGAAGACTTATGCGTATCACGTACAAGTTTTGACTGGGGAGTAAAGGTACGCAAAAATCCAAAACATGTAGTATATGTATGGTTAGACGCCCTAACAAACTATATAACAGCTATTGGATATGGCTCAGAAGATGAAAGTAAATTTAAAAAATACTGGCCAGCAGATTTACACATAGTTGGAAAAGATATTATCCGTTTCCATGGAATATATTGGCCAATATTCTTAATGGCACTTGGCTTACCACTACCTAAAAAATTATATGCACATGGTTGGATAATGATGAAAGACGGTAAAATGTCTAAATCAAAAGGAAATGTAGTATATCCTGAATTACTAATAGAAAGATATGGACTAGATGCATGCAAATATTTCTTGCTAAAAGAACTACAATATGGCCAAGATGGAGTATTTACACCAGAAGGATTTGTAGAAAGGTTTAATATAGATTTATGCAACGACCTAGGTAACCTTTTAAACAGAACTATAGGAATGATGAACAAATACTTTGGAGGAACTATACCAAACTATGTAGGTCAAAAGAATGAAGTAGATAGTGGAATAGAGAAAACAGTAAAAGAGCAAATAAAAGCCTTTGAAGATAATATGGAAAGCCTTCACATATCAAACGCTCTTGGAGAAATATGGGCAATAATCTCAAAATCAAATAAATATATAGATGAAACAGCTCCATGGGTACTAGCTAAATCTGAAAATGAAGAGGACAAAGAAAAGTTAAAATCAGTTATGTATCATTTAGCAGAAAACCTAAGAACAGTAGCAGTAATGTTAGCAGCCTTTATGCCAGAAACAGCTGAAAAAATGTTTAAACAATTAGGACTAGATGCACAAGAATTTAAAACATGGGAATCTTTAAAAGAATATGAAAAACTAGGTGGACAAAAAGTAATAGAAAAAGGTGAGCCTTTATTCATGAGGCTAGATATGGAAGAAGAAGTAGAAGTTATAAAACAAGGAATGAAAGCATAAAAAATAGTAATGAAAAAGTAATATAAGAAATAAAGAGGAAAAAACTATGTCTGATATAAAACATTTAGAATATTGTGTAAAATTAGGAAATATATGTGTACAAAACAAACTAGAACAATTAGAACAAGGTATATATGTAGAAAATGAAAGAAATTACGAAGCTCAAAATTATAATGAACTTAGTTTTAGAGAAAGATTAAGAAATTGGAATGCATAAATTATTAGACAAAATATACAAAAATTTCACAAAAGATACATAAATCATAGATATAATAAAATGCACTAAAGAAATTAAAACCTTTAGTGCTATTTTAAGTTAAAATGTAGGGGCGATTATCAATCGCCCGTTACTTCTATGAAATAGCTCTAAAATAAAAATTGTTTTAGCTAAGCCTACGTAGAGCGGGCGATTAATAATCGCCCCTACATCTCTATTATAGAAAAGGAGAAAAATAGATATGAATGATATAACAGTGCTAATTGTAGATGACGAATCAAGAATGAGAAAGCTAGTAAAAGACTTCTTAACACAAAAAGGCTATAATACCTTAGAAGCATCAGATGGGGAAGAAGCCTTAAAAGTATTTGAAGAAAATCAAAATAAAATAGGAATAATATTATTAGATGTAATGATGCCAAAACTAGATGGATGGTCTGTGCTTCGTCAAATTAGGCAAACATCAAAAATTCCTATCATAATGCTTACAGCAAGAGGAGAAGAACAAGACGAACTATTTGGCTTTGAACTTGGAGTAGATGAATATATTTCCAAACCATTTAGCCCTAAAATATTAGTTGCAAGGGTAGAAGCAGTATTAAAAAGAACAATAAAAGAAGAAAACAAAACAATAAACTGTGGTGGAATTGAAATAGATATTGAAGGAAGAACCGTAAAAGTAGATGGAAAGCAAATAGAACTAAGCTTAAGAGAATATGAACTTTTAAAATATTTATTAGACAATAAAGGAATAGCACTATCAAGAGATAAAATACTAAACAATGTATGGAATTACGACTACTACGGAGATTCAAGAACAATAGATAGCCACATAAAAAAAGTAAGACACAAATTAGGCAAAAAAGGAAAATACATAGAAACAGTAAGAGGAATAGGCTACAAGTTCGAAATTAAATAATAGAAAGAGAAATTACCCTAAAAAGAATAAGGAGAAAAAATGGAAAAACTAAAAAACAAATTCAAATCCGTACGAATGAAGCTGTTTTCATCATTATGCGTAGTAGTAATACTAATAGTACTATTTTTAATAATAATAAACAATGTAGTACTAGAAAGTTTTTACATGTACTCAAAAGTAGAAACAATAAAAACAACCTACCAAAAAATAAATCAATATTTTAATGAAATATCAATAGATGGATTTTCAGAAGTAGATATTGACGAAGAACTAAATAAAATAGCAGTAAAAAACGACTTTGAAATATTAATTAAAAATGATAAAAACTTACTACTATATAGTTCAGATGAAAACTTAAATTCAGCAATAGATAAAATAAATGAAGTTATAAGTCAGCAAGATAGAAGTTTCAATATTAAATATAAAGGAAATAAAGATATAATAATATATAAAAAAGATAAAGTAAAAATTAGGAAAATAGTAGATATAAAAAATAATATTAATTATATATTCCTTTCTGCCGAATTAGATAATGGCTATACACTTTATATAAGAATACCAATTTCTCCAATACAAGAAAGTGTAAGAATTTCGAATAATGTACTAATATTAATAGGTGGAATATCAATTGTAATAGCAGGAATTATAGCATCATTTTTATCTAGAAAATTCACAAAGCCAATAACAGAACTTAATGATATAACAACAAATATGGCAAAATTAGACTTTAGTAAAAAATATATAGAAAAAGATACAGAAGATGAAATAAATAATTTAGGAAAAAATATAAATTCAATGTCAGACAAACTAGAGGCAACAATTAAACAATTAAGAACAACAAATATAGAATTAGAAAAAGATATAGAAGAAAAATCTAAAATAGATGAAATGAGAAAGCAATTCATTTCAGACGTATCACATGAGTTAAAAACACCAATAGCATTAATACAAGGCTATGCAGAAGGACTAATTGAAAATGTAAACACAGATGACGAATCAAGGAAATTTTACGCAGAAGTAATACTAGATGAAGCAGAAAAAATGGATGCATTAGTAAAACAATTACTAGAGTTAATGAAACTAGAATATGGAAAAAGAGAATTTAATGATGCAGAATTTAATATTACAGAACTAATAAATGAAGTAATAAGAAAATGCAAAGTAATGTTAGAAGAACAAAACATAGAAGTAGAATTTAAGCAAAAAGACCAAAAAATAAATGTATTAGCAGATAACTTCTATATAGACCAAGTAATAACAAATTACTTCACAAATGCAATAAAACACGCAAAAGAAATAAATGGTAAAAAGCAAATAAAAATAAAATTAGAAGAAGCAAAAGGAAACAAAATTAGAATAAGCATATTCAATACTGGAGAAAAAATTAAAGAAGAAGACTTAGAAAGAATATGGAAACGCTTTTACAAAGTAGACTCCTCAAGAAACAGAGAAGATGGAGGAACTGGAATAGGCCTAGCACTAGTAAAAGCAATAATGGCAAACTATGAAAATAGGTTTGGAGTAGAAAATAAAGAAAATGGAGTAGAGTTTTATATAGAATTAAATAAAAAGTAAAAAAATGTAGGGGCTTAATCGGTGAGGAATTCCAAAGAGGATTTACCGAATTACGCCCTTATTAAATTTAAAATAAGCCACCTTATGCATTTATATATATTAAAATAAAAATCGAACCCTCCAAGACAAGGGGTATTCAACTGCCGAGGGTGGGCTGTCGGGCTTCAATTTTGATTTTAATATATATAAACACATAAGGTTACTCTACAAATTACAATTACTACTATTCTTGCTTTTATTATTACAATTTTTATATTCCATGTAATATAATATTAACACATGGGATTAGTAAAAATTAAAAAAACATTTCTACAAAAAAACAATAAAATAAACAACATTTGCTAACGAAAAATAAATAAAATGAAAATAATAAAAAAACATATAATACAAAATGTAAAAAAAGTGGAAATTAGCACGAACGAAAAATATTTACATAATAGAAATGTTATGTTACTATAAGAACAAGCAAAGGTTGCAACGATGCTAAAACTATTAGAGAGCCCCTAATAGTATAATACTAAAAGAACAAATGATAACAATAAGTAAAAACATAAGAAAATATAAATATAAAAAAATAAGAGAAGGTGAATTATATGTATGTTAAAAAATAACAAAAGAAAACTAATCATTATCATAACTTCAATTCTGATAGTAGTATTCATATCCACTAATTTTATTCTTTTAAAATATTTTTATATTCAAAAAAAGCAAATGAATTCAAATTTGATTCTAGAAAATGTAGATATAAGTTCTTGGACTAAAAAAAATGATGTGGCACAAATACTAAAAAGCCAATATAAGAGTAGTAATTGGAGACTTATAATCGAAAAAATAAACTTAGATGCACCAATTATAGAAGGAACAACAACAGAAGTCTTAAGGAGAGGTGTGGGACATTTTGAATCAAGCAGTAAGCTAGAAGGAAATGTATGTTTAGCTGCCCACAACAGAGGATATAAATATAATTATTTTCAAGAAATAAAAAAGTTAGAAAATGGAGATATAATTACATACAAAACAGGGCAAGAAACGAAAAAATATGAAGTAACAAGGAATAAAGTAATTAAAGAAACAGATTGGTCATGTTTAGAAAATACAAAAGAAAACACAATAACATTAATTACTTGCGAAGAAAACAAAAGAGAATGCAGAAGATGCGTTCAAGGAAAAGAAATTTATTAAACTCTCGTAAACAAAAAAAGAAACAAACCAGGTTTAGACCCCTATCCTAAGTTTGTTTCTTTTTTCATGCAATAGGAAAATTATGTTACAATTCACAGCTATCGTTTAAAGTCCGCTCCCAAGGGTTAATATATTTTGCTATGAATTGCAACAAAAATATTTTAATGGTAGAAAAAATTTTGATGGTAAAAAAATTCTGATTGACATGATATCTTATTAAATATATAATAAAAACAATAAATAGTGGATAAAATATAATAATAAATTAGAGAGGGAAGAATTAAATGATTTCACAATTAATTATATTATTAATATTAATTATGCTAAATGCTTATTTTGCAGCATCTGAAATAGCATTTATAACATTAAATGATGTAAAAATAGAAAAACAAGCAAGAGAAGGAAACAAAAAAGCAAAGCAAATTGAAAAAATGTTAAAAAATCCAAGTAAATTTTTAGCAACAATACAAATAGGAATTACTCTAGCAGGTTTCCTATCAAGTGCATTTGCATCAGATACATTTGCGCAAATACTATCAGTAGCCCTAAATAACATATTCCCAGCAATCAGTGTAGCAACATTTAGAGGAATTTCAATTATAATAATAACAATTATATTATCATTCTTTACACTAGTTTTTGGAGAATTAGTACCTAAAAGAATTGCTATGAAATACTACGAAAAAATAGCATATGCAACAATTAACATTATAAGGTTTATATCAATAATTACAGCACCATTCGTAAAAATACTTACCAAATCTACAAATGCAATATCAAAATTGTTTGGAATATCAGAAAACGAGGAAGAAATTGTAACAGAAGAAGAAATAAAAATGTTAATAGATGAAGGTGAAGAAAAAGGTACAATTAAACAAGAAGAAAAAGAAATGATAAACAATATATTCGAATTTAATGATATAACAGCCTCAGAAGTAATGACACATAGAAGAGATATATTCGCAATAGATATAAATTCAGAAATAGAAGACATTTTAAAACAATTAGATGATTATAAATACAGTAGAGTGCCAGTTTATGATGAGACAATTGACAATATAGAAGGAATTTTATTTGTAAAAGACTTACTAAAATATTTTAGGACAAAGAAAGTACTAAAAATAAAAAATATAATAAGGCAAGCAACTTTTGTTTCAGAAAATAAACCTATTAATGAATTATTTAAAGACTTACAAAAAAAGAAAATGCAAATGGCAATAGTTATAGACGAATATGGAGGAACAGCTGGCTTAGTTACAATGGAAGACTTACTAGAAGAAATAGTAGGAAATATATTTGACGAATATGACGAAATAGAAGATGAATTTGAAAAAATAGATGATAATACATTTCTAATCAATGGAAGTGTTTCAATATATGAATTAAAGAAAATATTAAAAGTAGACATACCAGAAGGTGACTATGAAACACTATCAGGCTATTTACTAGAAATATTAGGAAGAGTTCCAGAAGATGATGAAACACCAATTATAGAAACAGAAAATGTTACTTATAAAATAGAGAAATACGAAGAAAAAAGAATACTGTTAGTTAAAGCTTGTAAAAATGTTTAACAAGTTAAAAGGTAAAGAATAGATGACAATTACAAGTCAATATTTGAACTAAAAAGTGAGAAAAGAAGTATAATTCATAGCCTTGGTTCTACAGTAGCGCGAAGGGGGTAATATATTTTATTTTTGTAATGGAGACCCGACAGCCCCTTGAGGCGGGGGAATACCCGTGAGCTTGGAGGGAGGAATGGAAAAAATAAAATATATTCCCCCCTGGGAGCGGACTTTAAACGATAGCCATGAATTGCAACAGAAAAGAGGTAAAAAAGTGAAAAAAGTAAAAATAATAGTACCAATAATAATAATTTTAATAATACTAATATCAATAATAATAGGAGCAGTAATAATAAATTCAAACAATAAAACCTATGAATTAGAAAAGGTAGAAAAATATAGTTACTTCAAACTTTATCAAAATGACAAATATGGAGTTATAGATGATAAAGGAAATACAATAATAGAGCCAAAATATGATACAGTAAACATACCAAATCCAGCAAAAGCACTATTTATATGTTACTATGACTATAATGACAATGAAGGGGAATACAAAACAAAAGTATTAAACGAAAAAAATGAAGAAATATTAACACAATTCGAACAAGTACTTCCACTAATATGCGAAGAATCTACCTCTAATATACCATTCGAAAAAAGTGCTCTAAAGTACAAAGAAAATGGTAAGTATGGAATTATAGATTTTTCAGGTAAAAAAATAACAAAACCTATATATGATGATATAGAAAGCTTAAAATATAGAGAGGGCTCTTTAATAGTTAAGAAAGAAGAAAAATATGGAGTTATAAATATAAAAGGAAAAACAATTTTAAAAGCACAATATGATGGAATAAAATCAGACGAATATTATACCGAAGAAAATGACTATCAAGAATCAGGCTTTATAATACAAAACAAAACAGAAGAAGGCTATAGATATGGATATGCAGATAAAAATGGAAAAGAAGTATTAGAAATAAAATACAACGAAATAGAAAGAATAACAGATATAAAAGAAAATCAAAATGCATATTTATTAATATCAAAAAATGGGAAATATGGAGTTGTACAAAACAAAAATATAATAATAGAAAATGTATATGAAGAAATAGAATATAATAAAACAAATCAAATATTTATAGTACAAAAAAACTCAAAACAAGGAGTAATTTCAAAAGAAGGTAAAGAAGTTTTATTAGCGCAATATGATTATATATTATGCACAGGAAATAGAATTACTACAAAAAAGGGTGAAAGTGTAGAAATATATAATGCAAAAGGAGAAAAGCAAAATTCAAGATACGATAATATAATAGATACAGGTAACGAAGAATATATAATAACAATAGACGAAAATGAACAATTTGGAGTTATAAACAAAAGTGGACAAATATTAATAGAAAACAAATACCAATATATAGAATACGCATTTGAAAACTATTTTATAGTAACACAAGAAGGAAAAGTAGGAGTTATTAATACAAATAACGAAATCAAAATAGAGCCAACATATGATACAATACAAAGAGTAAAGGACAAAAAAATATTACAAGCAATTATATCAAGTACAAACACAATAGAAATGTATAATAGAAAAATAGAAAAACAAGTAAGTATAAAAGAAGCGGTATTATATAGCTATAATAACTATATAAAACTAATATCAAACAATGAAATGAAATATTTAGACAACAATGGTAACACAATTTCAAACAAAGAACTACTACCAAACAACAAACTATTCGCATACAACAAAGACGGAAAATGGGGATTTATAGACAGAAACGACAACATAGTATTACAACCAAAATACGACATAGTAACAGAATTTAACAACTACGGTTTTGCAGGAATAAAAGAAAACGGCCAATGGGGAGTAATAGACGAGCAATGCAACATCATAGTACAACCCTCTTACAAAATAGACTGGAACGACCCCGACTTCATAGGCCCATACTGCAAACTAAACTTCGGCTACGGCTTTGAATACTACACAAACGAACTAACTAAATAAACAACAAAATAACGCATTAAGAAAATTTCTTAATGCGTTATTTATGTGTGTCCATTGGGGACGTTTCCTAATGGGTAATCTGTCTCCTTTGAACAGAAAAGATAGAATTTGTAGAACGATTGTAAGATTAATATACCGAAGACAGAAAAATATATTCAAAAAATTCCAAAAATGCTTGTAAAATATGCAAAAATATGATAAAATAGCACTGTTATGAAAATAGCAGTGCTATTTTTGTAACGTCCTTACTTGCATAAAACATGCAGGTTATTAATCCAAGAGGAGGTGAAGAATAATGAATAAATACGAGAGTGTTGTCATTATTAATCCAAATGTTGATGAAGAAGGAATTAAATCATTAATTCAAAAATTTACAACTTTAATTAATAATGATGGTAAATTAGAAAAAGTAGATGAATTAGGAAAAAGAAAATTAGCTTATGAAATAGCTAAAAATAAAGAAGGATACTATGTAGTATTATATTTTGAAGCTAATACAACTTTAATAGCAGAATTAGAAAGAAATTACAGAATTACAGATGAAGTAATTAAATTTATGACAATTAAAGTAGAAGAATAATAATAGGGGCTGAAAGGTAAGGGAAAAAATATGAACAAAGTAATTTTAATGGGAAGACTAACAAGAGACCCAGAAGTAAGATACACACAAACTAATAATACATTAGTAGCATCTTTTAGCTTAGCAGTAAATAGAAGATTTGTTAGACCAGGAGAAGAAAGACAAGCAGATTTTATTAATATAGTTGCATGGAGCAAATTAGGTGAATTCTGTAGCAAATACTTCAGAAAAGGTCAACAAGTAGGTGTAATAGGAAGAATACAAACAAGAACTTGGGATGATGACCAAGGTCAAAAACACTACATAACAGAAGTAGTAGCAGAAGAAGCATATTTCGCAGACAGTAAAAGAGAAGGAGATGCAGGTTCAAGTTTTGATGCAACATTTGGAACTATGCCAGAAGCAAATTCTCAAAGTTCTGACTTTGAAGTATCTTCAGGAGATGACCTACCATTCTAAGTGTTGGAATTAATTCCAACAGTGAATAATGAATAGTTAATAATGAATAATTTTTTGACAATATATTTATTATACATTATTTATTAATAAAAAATATAGGGGCTTAATTGGTGAGGTATACCCTCGAATTATGCCTAAACAGAGAGAATAATAAATTCAAAAAATTTCGAAAGGGGGAAAACGAAATGGCAGACAAAAAACAAAAAAGAAATAACAGAAATAATAACATGGATGAAGATTACAATCCAAAGTTTAGAAAAATAAGAAAAAAAGTTTGTCCTTTATGCGCAGACAAAAATCTTGTTTTAGATTATAAAAATGCAGATCAATTAAAGAAATTTATAAATGATAAAGGTAAAATATTACCAAGAAGAGCAACTGGTGCATGTGCAAAACATCAAAGAGATATTACTCTTACAGTAAAAAGAGCAAGACAAATAGCAGTTTTACCATACACAGCTGAATAAAATTAAAAAAATAAATCAAATAGGGGTTAGATATATGAAAATCATATATCTAACTCCTATTTTGTCGAAAAAAGAGAAAGGATGTCGGAAGTCAAAAGACAGAAGTCGGAGGGTGGAAGTCAGAAATTTGAATATAAGATAATAAAATTTTAGAATAATTCTGTTACTTCAAAGAAATTACCTGAAAAATCTGACCTCCAATCTCTGATATCTGACATTTGAATAAAGGAGGAAAAAATGAAAAAAAGAAAAATAATAAGCATAATATTAATAATAATACAATTATGCACAATACTAACAAATTTAAGTATAGTAAAGGCAAGTATAAAAGAAGGAGATGTAGTACTTTTACAAGGAGACCATGAATGTGATTCTTTAGTAGAATACTGGATGACATCACATAATAAATGGAGCTATAAAATAGTTTGGTATGTATATTATATAGATGCACAAACAGGAAATAGATATCCAGCATTCTGTGTAGAACCAGCAAAAGAAGGTGTGGGAACAGGATATAGTTCATATAACACAACAATATCAAAAGAAGTAGATCCTGTAATTTGGAGAATATTAAGCAAAGGTTATATGGGCTCAAAATGGCAAGACTGGAATACACCAGGGCAATTAGATAAAATAGAATGTGACGACGATTTCTACTCAGCAACAAAAATAGCAATTCATTCATATAAAACGGGAAATGCTCCAGGTGCTTCGCCTAAAAGTATATATAAAATAGGAGATAGAAGTGTAGATGGAAATACAGTAGAAGAAATACAAAGAAGAGCAAGAAAAGCATTAGATATAGCACAAAGACTATATGAATATGGAATAAATGGAAAAGAAACATATGAAGGTCCACAAGTATATATAGCAACAAATGGTGAAAGAAAAATAGAAAAAATAAATGGAGAAGAGTACTATGTTCAAAACTATAAAGTCACTGCAAATAAAAGCTTAAAATCATATAATGTATCAATAGAAAATTTTGTGTCAGGAACAAAAATATTAGATTCAAATAATAAAGAAAATTCAAGTTTTACAAGTAATTCTTTTAAAATGGCAATCCCTACAAAAAATATAAAAGGTGCAATAAATGGAAAAATAAATATAAGAGATGCAGAAATAAAAACTTACCCAATATATTATGCACAAAGTAGTATACCAGAAGCACAAAGCTATGTAACATATACTAGTGGCTATGAAAAAGCTGGGACAAGTATTAATATGCAAGTAGACCCTAATAATAGTAGTTTGGCTCTTACAAAAATAGACAGTGAAACAAAAAAGCCACTTCCAAATGTAACATTTGAAATATCAAAGGGAAATGGAGAAAAAATAGGAGAATATACAACAAATGAAAAAGGTGTAATAGAACTAAATAGACTATCACCAGGAATAATAAAAATAAAAGAAATTAAAGTAGATGACAAATATATATTAAATGGAGAAGAAGAACAAGTATTATTGCAATGGGGAAAAACAAGCAAAATAGAAATAGAAAATAACCGTAAAAAAGGAAACTTAAAAATAGTAAAAGTAGATTCAGAAAACGAAGAAATAAAGTTAGAAGGAGTAGAGTTTGAAGTATATAATGATAAAAAAGAATTAATAAATAAAGTTACAACAAATGAAAACGGAGAAGCCACAATAAAAAATTTAAATATAGGAACATATATTATAAAAGAAACAAAAACAAATGAGCAATATATATTAAATGAAAATGAAATAGAAGTAAAAATAGAATGGAATAAAGAAACAGAAATAAAATTAGAAAACAGTATGAAAAAGGGAA
>CATLDI010000020.1 GCA_949902805.1 uncultured Clostridiaceae bacterium | reverse complement strand
AAAAAATAAAAGTAAAGATTTGTGACGCGTAAAAAACTTTCCTTTTATTTTATAAATTATTTCTTAAATTTTAATTGAAAAAGGAAAGTTTTTGACGCGTCCCAAATCTTTCCTTTGACACAGCCCAAATCTTTCTCCCTAAAATTTCCTTGGCAAACTATTGAAAAAAAATATACTTTATGATATAAACTAAATATACGGAAATAAAGGTTTAAAGCGATAATTGTAGTTAAGAAGGTAATAAATTGAAAAATATTAAAGATTATAACATAGATGAACTTAAAGAAGAACTTGTAAGCTTAGGGGAAAAGCCATTTAGAGCGGAGCAAATTTTCAAATGGTTATATGTAGATAAAGTAAAAGAATTTGATGAGATGACTAATTTATCTTTAAGTTTAAGAGAAAAGTTAAAAGAAAATTACACTATGTGTAATTACAATATATTAAAAAAACAAGAATCATCAGATGGCACAAAAAAATACTTATTTGATGTTTTAGATGGAAATGCAATAGAAACAGTATTAATGCAATATCATCACGGAAAAACAATATGCGTTTCATGTCAAATAGGTTGCAAAATGGGTTGCAAATTTTGTGCATCAACAGGAATAAAGTTTGTAAGAAGTTTAACAGCTGGCGAAATAGTAGAACAAATATTAGCAGTAGAACAAGATATAGGAGACAAAATTTCTAACATAGTGTTCATGGGAATTGGAGAGCCACTAGACAATTACGATAATGTAATAAAAGCAATAAGAATTATAAATAATCAAAAAGGCTTAAACATAGGGGCACGCCATATAAGTGTATCTACAAGTGGATTAGTTCCAAAAATATATGATTTGGCAAAAGAAAATATACAATGCACATTATCAATTTCATTACATGCAACAAATAATGAAAAAAGAAGTAGCATGATGCCAGTAAATAATAGGTATAACATAAAAGAACTAATTAAGGCCTGCAAAGACTATACAAAAATGACAAATAGAAGAATATCATTTGAATATGCGCTAGCAAAAGACAATAATGACAACCTAGAAGATGCAAAGGAACTAGTTAAATTACTAAAAGGAATGTTATGCCACGTAAATTTAATACCAATAAATAAAATAGAAAATGGACAATATTCAAAAAGTTCAAATGAAAACATAATGAAATTTAGAGACTACCTAAACGACCACGGAATAGTAGCAACAATAAGGCGCGAACTAGGCTCAGACATAGATGCAGCATGCGGGCAATTACGTAGAAAGAATTTATAGGAGGAACAAATGGAAGCTTTTGCAAAAACTGATGTAGGAAAAGCAAGAGAAATGAACCAAGATTACTACTATATATCACCCGAAAGCGAAGAACTAAAACTATACATATTAGCAGATGGAATGGGAGGATATAAAGGAGGAGAAGTTGCAAGTAAATTAGCAACAATCTCAGCCAAAAACTATATAGAAAGTAATTTTTCAAACATCATAAAAGAAAAAGAAGAAATACAAAATTTAATAAAAAATGCTATGGAATATGCAAATATGGTAGTATATGAAAAATCTAAAGAAGATGAAGAATTAGATGGAATGGGTACTACTTTAGAAGTATGTTTAATATATAATAATAAGGTGTATATAGGACATGTAGGAGATAGCAGAATATACAGAATTAGAAAAGACATAATAAGAAAGCTAACTAACGACCATAGCTATGTAGAAAAATTAGTAAAAGATGGAACTATAACAAAAGAAGAAGCGGTTAATCACCCAAAGAAAAATATGTTAACAAAAGCATTGGGTTGTACAGTATTTGTTGAACCAGATGTTGCTGTAAAAGGTTTCATAAAAGAAGATATAATTCTTATGTGTTCAGATGGACTAACAAACATGATAAAAGAAGAAGAAATATATAATATAATAAAAGAAGATTACAAAATAGCAACACAAAAATTAATAGAAAAAGCAAATGAAAATGGTGGATATGACAATATCACAGCAATTGTAATTAAATAAAATTCCAAAAAAATACCAAAGGAGAGAATGAAATGGATTTAGTAGGTAAATTTATAGGAAACAGATATGAAATTATAGAAAAAATAGGAAATGGAGGCATGGCAACAGTATATAAAGCAAAATGTCATGTATTAAACCGATATGTAGCTGTAAAAGTTTTAAAAGATGAATACACAACAGATGCAGAGTTTATTAGAAGGTTTAATGCAGAAGCACAAGCAGCAGCAGGTCTTACACATGCAAATATAGTTTCAGTATATGATGTAGGGCATGAAGATAATATTTATTATATAGTTATGGAATTAATTCAAGGAAAAACTTTAAAACAAATAATAAATCAAGATGGAAGCCTTCCTTGGAAGTGGAGTGTAAATATTGCAATACAAATAGCTTCAGCATTAGAGGCTGCTCATAGAAATAATATAGTACACAGAGATATAAAACCACATAATATAATAATAACAGAAGATGGAGTAGCAAAAGTTACAGACTTTGGTATAGCAAAAGCAGTATCAAACTCTACAATAACAGCCTTTGGTACAACAATAGGTTCTGTACATTATTTTTCACCAGAACATGCAAAAGGTGGATTTACAGATGCAAAATCAGACTTATATTCACTAGGCGTAGTTATGTATGAAATGCTTACAGGAAGAGTACCATTTGACGCAGATACACCAGTTTCAGTAGCATTAAAACATATGCAAGAAAAACCAGTAGAGCCAATAAAATTAAACCCATCGATACCATTTGCAGTTAATCAAATTATAGTAAAAGCAATGGAAAAAGAGCCAAGCTTACGTTATCAAAATGCAACAGAAATGATAAAAGACTTAGGAATGGCCCTTAAAAATCCAGAAGGAAAATTTGTAGAAGAAATAGATGACACAATGCGTACACGAGTTATAAAAGTACCAGAAGAAACAGAAACAACTGGAAAGAATAAAAAGAAGAAAAACAAAATAGCAACATATTTTGAAAAACACCCAAAAGCAAAAATACCAGTAATAATACTTGCTTGCATAATACTATTTATATTAACAATATTTATAACAAAAGGCTTAATGGACATGGGAACAGTAAAAGACGTTCCAATTCCAGAACTTGTAGGAAAAACTGAAGAAGAAATAAAAGAACTATTAAAAGATACTAAATTTACTTATGAAATAATAGGAGAAGAATATGATAGTGAAGTAGAAGAAGGGAAAGCTATTTCACAAGAACCAAAATATAGAAAAAACTATACAATTAAAGAAAATTCAAAATTCCAAATTGTAATAAGTAAAGGTACAAAAATAGTAGAAATGATAAAAGTAGAAGGCGAAAAAATAGAAGACGCAAAAAGAATGATAGAAGAATTAGATGCCAACTTAGAAATAGAAATAGTAGAAGAAGAAAGCACCAAAGTTGAAGAAGGAATAGTACTAAAACAAAGTATTCAAAAAGGAGAGCAAGTACAAGCAGGAATAAAAATAACACTTACAGTAAGCAAAGCAAAAGAACAAGTTTCAGTACCATACGTAATAGGAAAAACAGAGGACCAAGCAAAAAAAGAACTAACAGACTCAAAACTAAAAGTAGAAGTAGTATATGAAGAAGACACAACAAAAGATGCTGGAAAAGTACTAAAACAAAGTATAGACGTAGGAAAAACAGTTGACGTAGATACAGTAGTTACAATAACAGTAAATAAAATAGCAGAAGTAAAATCTGGAACAGTTAATGTAAATGTAAAATCAATAACAAATTATAAACCACAAACAGACGAAGATGGAAAAGAAATAGAACCAAAAGATGTAAAACTTAAAGTAACAGTAACTTCTCAAGGAACAACAGAAACAGCCTACGAACAAAGTGTAAAACCAACAAGCGAAAATGTAGCAGTAAAAATATCAGGAAAAGGAACAGTAACAATAAAAGTATATATAGATGGAGTACTTGGAGGAAGAGAATATCAATTAAACCTAAATAATAGTACAACGTTAACAGTAGAATAAATAAAAAAGTATGAAAAGGAATTTGATATGATACCTCTTAAGTAGACAAGGTAAACAACCAAAATCTACTTAGGAGGTGTTTTGTAGTGATCACCACATTGTTAAAATAAACAAATTAAATATTTGTTTATTTTTATACTATTTCTGCTACTGACATAAAATTCCTGGAAGCTATTTGAACTAAATTAATAAATAGTACAGCAGATACTGCAAAGCATATACAAATAAGTATAAAGGTAAAACTGAAAGCATAAATAAATTCAAAAAGTACCCAAAAAAGATTTGGGACGCGTCCAAAACTTTCCCTTTATTTTCTAAATTATTTCTTGAATTTTAATTGAAAAAGGAAAGTTTTTGACGCGTCCAAAATCTTTCCTTTTTTACAGCCCATTATTTTTTATAATTATTTTTTTACTATTTTTCTAATTTCTATAAAATTATTTATAGCGAATTTGATACAATTGATAAAAAATGCAATAAATACCCAAAATAGTATACAGATAAGCGGCCAAATAGCTTCAAGAAATAGAAACATTATCCAAATACAACTAATTGCCAATGCTAAAAATACATAAGCACCAAGTAACTCAACTATTCCATTTAATTTTTTTAATCTGGCTGAATCAAATTCTCTAATTTCATCTTCACTTACACCTACATAAGTTTCATAGGAATTTATAGCAGCTACAAATGAAATCCAAAAAAAGACAATAGGAACTACCCCACCTATCATTATTATGGGAGCTAAATAGGCTAACCAAAAACCAAAAACTGTAAAAGTAAAAAATATAAATGAAGTAGCCAACCAAATAGAAGCATATGATTTCCGCAATTTTTCAGAATCTGACATAATAATGTCTCCTTTCTTAATAAACATCACTTTTTAAGTTACATAAACATTATATAAGCGATTAGCTAAAAAGTCAATAAATATATCTTGTTTTTTTATTCAAAATGGTATATATTAACTATTATAAAGAAATATAAAAATAAAAGGAGAAATATGCAAGGGTTAATAGTAGGAAATATATCAAACTTATATAAAATACAATGTGATAATGAAATATATGAAGCGGTAGCAAGGGGGAAGTTTAAAAAAGAAGATGAACTAAAGCCAGTTGTTGGAGATAGGGTAGAAATAGAAGTTACACAAGAGAAAAATGCAGTTATTAATAAAGTATTAGAAAGAGAAACATATATAAAGAGACCTAAAATTGCAAATATATCTCAAATATTATTTGTAGTATCAACTAAGCATCCAAAGCCAGATTTACTAATGCTAGATAAGCAAATTTGCTATGCAGAAAGCTTAAACATAAAACCAATTATAGTGCTAAATAAAACAGACTTGTCAGATATATATGTTCAAATTGAAGAAGTATATAAAAAAGTTGGATATAAAGTAATATTAACAAATGCAATAGAAAAAAGCGGAATAGACGAAATAAAAAAAGAACTAAAAGGAAAAATAAGTGCATTTTCAGGTAATTCTGGTGTTCGGAAAATCTACAATAATAAATGCAATATTTGATAAAGAAGTAACAAAAGAGGGAGAAATAAGTACAAAAAATAAAAAAGGAAAAAATACTACAACAGATATTAAACTATATGAATTAGATAAAGATACTTATATTGCAGATACCCCAGGCTTTTCAAGTTTTGAAATAACTGAAATAGAAAGTAGTAACCTAGATAAATACTTTATAGACTTAAAAAAGTACATAAATGAATGCGAATTTGTAGGGTGCACACATATAAAAGAAGAAGAATGTGGAATAAAAAAAGGCATAAAAGAAGGAAAAATATCACAAGAAAGATATGAAAGATTTTGCAAAATATATAATGAATTAAAAGAAAAGGAGGCACGAAGATGGTAGAAGTAAGTACATCAATTTTAAATGCCAATGAAGAGGAAATAATAAAAACAGTATATGACTTAGAAACCGCCAAAACAGATTATTTCCATATAGATGTAATGGACGGAAAATTTGTAAAAAATGATATATCTGAAAAAATGAGAAAATACACAGAAAGTATAAAAAATGTGAGTAACATACCACTAGATGTTCATTTAATGGTAAATAATGTAGAAGAATATGTAAAAGATTATTTAGATATTGGAGTAAACTGTATAACATTTCATATAGAAGCTTATAAAAATGAAATGGAAGTATTAAAGCAAATATCGTACATAAAGCAAAATAATTGCAAAGTAGGTTTAGCAATTAACCCAAACACAAACATAGAGCGAGTTTATGAATATATACCATATATTCATAAGGTATTAATAATGACAGTAGAGCCAGGAAAAGGTGGGCAAGAATTATTGCCACAAACCATAGAAAAAATTGCAAATATTAATAAATTCATTTATGAAAATGGATATGAAGTAGATATAGAAGTAGATGGTGGAATAAACGAAAAAACATCAAAGCAAGTAATAGAAAGTGGAGCCAACATTTTAGTTGCAGGAAGTTATATAATAAATTCAGAAGATTTTGAAAAAGCAATAAAAATGATAAAACAAAAATAGAAAGATTTGGGACGCGTCAAAAACTTTCCTTTTTAAATTAAATTCCGAGAAAGAACTCTAAACAAAAAAAGGAAAGTTTTTGACGCGTCCCAAATCTTTCCTTTTTTAAAATCTTTAATTTTATTCCTCAGTTTTTGTTTCTACAACTTCTTGTACAGCATTTTCTTTTCTATAAATTGCATTTACAAATAAAGTACCAATTCCGAAAAGAGCTACTAATAAACCGAACATTTCGCCAATAAATGGTATTTGGCTAATAATCCAAATTATTAATGAAGCAATTAAAGTTGCTAATACAAATTTAAGCTTTCCTTCCCATTTTACTGATTTAGCAAAAATGTTTCCAAAGTATATACTTGCAAAAGCTGTTCCAGACATGCAAATAGCTATAAATAGAATAGTAGTAGCTATAGCAATATCTGTAAATACTGTGCTAAGTAAAAGAATTATTAAAGCTAATATTATAGCTATTGGTGCTACAATTCCTATACCTAAAGAAACGAAAGCTTTTTTAGTATCCATACTTGTTACTCTAGCTACGAATTTTGGAGCTAGCCACATAGATAATAATACTATTACAAGTACATACGCTAAAGTATTAATTGCTTTAAAAATATAAGAAAAGATTACTGAAGCTACACTTTCTCCTTCATCGATACTAGCAGAGCGTGTAATAGAACCTTCTACAATACCTTCTGGAATAGATATATCATTAGCATAAGAATATTTTAAATTACCACTAATACGAATACCATGTGATGCATCAAAGCTATAGTTAGAAGCAGATAAGTATGCATCTCTTTTAACTGTACCATTTATATTTATAGTATCGCCAAAAGCTTTTAAATCTCTATAAATAGAACCGTTTACTCCTAAAGTAAATTTGTTAGCGCAAGAATATACATCTAAAACGATACCATCAATATTAACCTCTTCAGCTACTACAAATAAGCTATTATAAATAAAGCCACCATTTACTGTGAATTTTTTTGCACAAACAAACATGTCTCCGCCAACTTCTGCATTAACAACTACTTCATTGGCAAAAACAAAAACGTTACCATCAACAATTTCATTAACTTCTACTTTATCACCAAAAAGAAATAAGTCGTTATTTACCCATTTAGGAGTAGAAGTTTCTTCTAATTCATTAGTTTCAGTTGTTCCTTCTCCAGTTTCAGAAATAGGCATAATTTCATTGTCATAATTATCTAATGTTGCAGGTTCAGTAGTACAAAAACTTATACTAGAAATTAAACTTGCAACAATAACTAATAAAAGAATAACTTTGCATTTGTTTTTTAACATATTTTTTCCTCCTTTATATTTTATAAAACAAATATATATCTTTATATAAGAAAAGTCAATGCAATTTTCGAAGTTTCAATTCACTGTGAATAATAATTTATTACAACTCACAGTCATGCACTAGCGCGAAGGGGTTAATATATTTTATTTTTGTAATGAAGAACCGACAGCCCATTGAGGTGGGGAATACCCCTTGTCTTGGAGGGCGGAATGGAAAAAATAAAATATATTAACCCCTGGGAGCGGATTTTAAACGATAGCTGTGAAAGTAACTAAATATTTGTTATTTCATTGTAAATAATAGATCATTAAAAGTTTTAAAACTATAACCTTGCTCTTTTAAATATTTTATAGAATCATCCAAACTTTCATAAGACTTACTTACATCACTAGTATCATGCATTAATATAACCAAAGAATTTTTATTTTTACAACTTTTCTTGAAATTATTTAATAACTCATAAGAAGAATATTTCTTTATAGAATCATTATTTAAAGCATTCCAATCAACATACCCATATCCAATTTCTTTTAAATAATTCTTACACAATTTTTTAGAAGAAGCATAATTTTTACTTTTAGAGCCATTAGGAAACCTAAAAATATGAGAATGATAATTTGAAACATCAATTGCAGAAGATATTGCCTCATCAGTACTCATAATTTCATTAATAAAAGCATCTTTACTTTTATATAACTTACTATTATTATGAGAATAGCCATGGTTTGCAATAAAATGCCCCTCTTCATATTCTCTTTTGACAATGTCAGGAAATTCCTTAACCCTATATCCAATCACAAAAAAACTGGCATGAACATCATTTTCCTTTAGAATATCTAAAATTTTAGTAGTAGCAATTTTAGTTGGTCCATCATCAAAAGTTAAATATGCTACTTTTTCATCAGAATAATATAAGTTATCTAATTTGTTTTGTAAATCATTGGCAGAATAATTATTTTCTAATGAATTAGAAAATATATAACTATCATATTCTTTGGCAAAAGTTGTATAAAAAGTAATAGAAATACAGGAGATAATAAGAACAAAAAGAGAAATTAATAATTGTTTTTTAGTAATAATTACAAAATTCATTCAAATCACCTAATAAAATATATTAAAATATATTGAAAAAATGAAATAAAAAATATAGAATATAGTTATATTAATACAAGGAGAAAAATAATGAAAAGAAATTTGAAATTTTATATAGTATTATATTTAGCAAAATTATCAAGAATAGCTTTAAAATTAATAGGAAGAGATGCAACCTATTTTCCAGGAAAACTTGCAGTAACATTATGCCCAGATTTTTTAGGAAGAATAGATAAACCAAAAACAATAATAGGGGTTACAGGAACAAATGGAAAAACTACGGTATGTAACATGATAGAAGATTGCTTAAAAGAAAATGAATACGACTTTATAGATAACCACCTAGGCTCAAATATCAACTCAGGACTAGCTTCAACCTTAATACAAGGAGCAAACTTACTAGGCAAACAAAAAAAGGACTTAGCAGTATTTGAAATAGATGAAAGAAGCGCAGTAAAAATATATCCATATGTAACACCAACATATTTAGTATGTACAAACTTATTTAGAGATTCACTAAAAAGAAATGCACATACAGAATTTATATCAAACATACTAACAAACAACATTCCAAAAGAAACAAAACTTATTTTAAATGGAGATGACCTAATAGTAAGTAATTTAGCTCCAAACAATGAAAGAGTATATTTTGGAATAGATAGATTAGAAACAGATTCTGAAAAATGTGAAAATATTGTAAGAGATATAACAGTATGCCCAAAATGTGACAGTAAATTAGAATACGATTTTGTAAGATACAATCATGTAGGAAGAGCACATTGCTCAAAATGCGATTTTGCATCACCAACAATAAATTATGAAGTAACAAATATAGATTTTGACAAAATGAAAATGAAGGTAAAAAATAAAGAAAAAGAAGAAAGTTATGACCTAATAAATAACAACATAATAAATATATACAATATGCTAGCAACAATAACAGTACTAAAGGAAATAGGACTAACACGAAATCAAATTAACCCAGTATTAAAAAATCAAAAAATAGTAGATACAAGATATAGTAAAGAAAAAGTAAAAAATATAGAAATAATAACACAATTATCAAAAGGAATGAACCCAATAGCATGTTCAAGAGCCTTTGACTATGTAAGAAAAGAAGAAGGGAACAAAGCCGTATTTGTATTATTAGATGACCTACACGAAGCAGCAAACTCATCAGAAAACATAGCATGGCATTACGATACAGACTATGAATTTCTAAATTCAGAAAGTATAAAACAAATTCTAACAGCAGGCGCAAGATATTTAGACACATATGTAAGGCTACAAATGGCAGACATACCAAAAGAAAAAATAGTATATCAAAGAGATGAAATGAGCCTAGTAGAAAAGCTAAACATAGAAGGAATAGATACAGTATTCATATTGCACGACTTATACTCAATTGACCTAAAAAATCAAATAAAGAAAAAAGTAGAAGAAAAAATACTTGAAAAAGAGATTAAAAACTAAAAACATAGAAACGTAGGGGCGATTTTAATCGCCTGTGCTCCAAAGGAAAGGCTAAAACAAATATTAAGGGATTTTCTTCGAAGAGCGGGCGATTAATAATCGCCCCCTACAAAATAAATGCAAGCCACATATAAATATGATAAATTTGAAGGAGAAAAAAATGAATAAAACAATAGAAATATTATTTCCAGAATTCTGCAATCTATATGGAGACATAAGCAACATGAAATACTTACAAAAATGTATTCCAGAAGCAAACTTTATACAAACAAGTTTCAACGAAGAACCTACATTTGTAAAAAATAATGTAGACCTAATATACATGGGACCAATGACAGAAAAAATGCAAGAAAAAGTAATAGAAAAACTAAAACCATATAAACAAAGAATAGAAGAGCTGATAGAAAAAAATGTAGTATTTCTAATAACAGGAAATGCACTTGAAATTTTTGGAGAATATATAGAAAATGAAGATGGAAGCAAAATAGAAGCATTAGGAATATTTGAAATATATAGCAAAAGAAACATGATGAAAAGACACAACAGCAATTTCATAGGAAAATACGAAGATACAGAAATAGTAGGTTTTAAAAGTCAATTCACACAAAGCTATGGAAACAACGAAGAAAACTATTTCGCAAAAGTAGAAAAAGGAATAGGACTAAATCCAGAAAGCACTTTAGAAGGTTTGCAAAAAGCTAATTTCATAGCAACATACCTAATAGGTCCAATACTAATATTAAATCCAGAATTTACAAAAAAAGTATTACAGAAAATGGGAATAGAAGAACCAAAAATAGAATTTGAAGAAGATGTAAAAAATGCATATGAACAACGTTTAAAAGAATTGAAAAAATTATAATAATAAGAAAAGCAAAATGACAATAGTTATTTGGTTTTTCCTATTATTATTGTGAAATAAAGAAAATTATAAAGGATTAAGAGCTGTCAATATAAAAGTACAATCTTCAATAGATGCAGAATCATTAAGAGGTTTAACATATTCAGTAAACAAATTATTTTTAAGGTCATTAAATATAGTAGTATATTGTTCAATGTTCTCAATTCTACTACATTCTATAGCTCCAGAAATCCGAAGGTTAGTACCTTGTGTAGAATAATCTTCAGAGTTATACTTTACATCAACCCAATAAAAATATACCATATTTTTATCTCCTTTCGCTACAAAACGACTAGTTACAATGCGAATTATAACATAGAATACATAATATTGCAATAATGTTACAAAACTATTGCAAAAACATTTCAAAAGTGCTATAATAGAGGTATATCAAAAGAGAAGGTGAAAATTATGGAACTAATGATGATAATATATATATTAATTTTTATAATATTTGCATTAATTGCATATTCAATATTGCAATTAAGGTTAGCAGGGTTAAAAGTAAGAGACTTTTGGAGCTTTATACAAGCCAACCAAATGTTAGATAAATTATATGCATTTTCAAAAAGATACGAAAAAATGAGTTCACAAGAACAAATAATATTCCTAATGGAAGCAGAAAAAGTATTTGATGCATTCGACAAAGTGCCAAAAATTATATGGGAAGAAGAATACGAAAAATATTCAGACGTATTAAATACATACAAAGACCTAAAAGTAATAAGATGGGCACAAAATTAAAAAAGCAAACATAAAAAATTCCAAAATATAACAAATAAAAAACATTAGAAAACAATCTAATGTTTTTTATTTGTTTGTATTATCTATTTAAAAAGATACTTTTAATACCAAAAATTAGAATAAAAAAGCATTAAAATAATATAATAATATAAAGTTGAATTTGGAGAGGAAAAGCCATGAAAATTAGATATTTTGACCATGCAGCCACAACCTATGTAAAAGAAGAAGTTCTAAATACAATGATACCATTCTTTGCCATAGAATATGGAAATGCATCTTCTATGTACAGTAAAGGAAGAGAAACAAAAAAAGCAATACATCTTGCAAGAGAAAAAGTAGCAAAAGTAATTAATTGCAAAGCAAAAGAAATATATTTTACTTCTTGTGGAAGTGAAAGTGATAATTTAGCAATAAAAGGTGTTTGTTATAAAAATAAGCAAAAAGGAAACCATATTATAACTACTAAAATAGAACATCCAGCAGTATTACATACTTGTCAAACTTTAGAAAAGCAAGGTTTCGAAGTAACATATTTAAATGTAGATAGTAATGGATGTATTTCATTATATGAACTAGAAAATGCAATTAAGGAAAACACTATTTTAATAAGCATAATGACTGCCAATAATGAAATAGGAACAATTCAACCTATAAAAGAAATTGGCAAAATTGCAAAAAAGCATAACATATTGTTTCATACAGACAGTGTTCAAGCCATAGGAAACATAAAAATAGACGTGGAAGGAATGAATATAGACTTATTATCAATGTCAGCACACAAATTCTATGGACCAAAAGGAGTAGGAGCATTATATGTAAAAGAAGGAATAGAATTTGGAAAATTGCAAGATGGAGGACATCAAGAAAGAGACAAAAGAGCAGGAACAGAAAACGTAGCTGGAATAGTAGGGCTAGGAGAAGCAATAGACATAGCTTATAAAAACTTTGAAAATAATAATGAAAAATTAAAAAAATTAAGAGACTATTATATTTCTCAAATTGAAGAAAAGATACCAAACGTAAAATTAAATGGGGATAGAACAAACAGGCTTCCGGGAAATACAAATATATCATTTGAAGGAATACAATCAGAAGAACTATTATATAAACTAGACGAAAAAGGAATATGTGCTTCGGGAGGAAGTGCATGTAGCACAGGAAACTCAAGCCCTTCCCACGTATTAATGGCAATAGGAATAAATAGCAAAATGGCAAAAGGTGCACTAAGAGTTACATTAGGAGCAGAAAATACAAAAGAAGATGTAGACTATTTAATAGAAAACTTAATTCAAATAATTTCTGAATTAAGAAAACAGTGACAATGGGACGGGGATTTTGTCACTATGTTTTGAGAGATTATTGCTAATTAATTATGCAATTGATAGTGACAAAAATCCCGTCCCATTGTCACTAAAAAGAATAAAATAGTAAAAACTGCTAATACTACTTAAATAGAAGAGAAAAAGGAGAAAACTATTTAAGTGAAAAATTTGGAAAAAGCATTAATAGGAGTTATAGCAGGTATAATATGTGGTCTCTTCGCTTCAGGAGGAGGCCTTATATTAGTTCCTGCTTTTATATATTTGCTAGGAATAGAAGACAAAAAAGCAAGAGGCACCGCTGTATTATGCATATTGCCCATGGTATTTACAAGTAGTATATTTTATTATAAAGACAGATTTATAGACTGGAAAATAGGGATTATGTGTGCAATAGGAGGTATAATTGGTGGTGTAATTGGAGCTAGGCTACTTAAAAAATTACCAACAAAATATGTAAGAATAATATTTACATGCTTTCTATTGTATGTATCAATAAAAATGTTAATTGGAGGTTAGAGGTTGGAAAATGGAGGAAGGGAAAGATTTGGGACGCGTCTAAAACTTTCCAAATAAAACTAAATATAAAACATAAAATCATTTATTTGAAATTTGGAAAGTTTTAGACGCGTCCCAAATCTTTCCAAATCTTTCCACAAGGAGGACAAGCAATGCTACCAATAATTTTTGGAATTATATCTGGAATTGTTACAGGTCTAGGGATGGGCGGAGGTACAGTATTAATTTTACTTTTATCATTGTTTATGAATTTAGATCAGCACATAGCTCAAGCCACTAACTTAGTATTTTTTATTCCAACTTCTATAGCAGCAATAACTATAAATATAAAACAAAAAAATGTTGATTTAAAATTAGCAACAATAGTATCAACATTTGGAATAATAGGAGCAATAATAGGAGCAACAATATCAGAAAATATCAGTTCAGAGCATTTACGAAAGTATTTTGCAATATTTATATTATTTGTTGCATTTCATGAAATTTATAAATTATATAAAGAGTATAGAATAGAAAGAAAAAAGACATACTAATATAAAACAAATAAGGAGATGTAAAAACGCGTGTCAATATGCCCCGTCCCTTTTGACACACTTTTCTACATCCCCTTGCTAAAAGTAAGATTAGGAGGTAAGTATAAATATGAAATTTGTAAAAGGAATGTTAATAGGAGGAGCAGCAACAATAGGAGCTGTAATGATGTATAAAGAAATGTCAGGAAGAAGCAAAAAAACTATGATAAAGAAAGGAAAACAATTTGCTAAAAAAATGGGAATATTATAAAAAAGAATTCCGATTGAGGCTAGACCTCAATCGGAATTTAAAATTCTAGTATTTGCATTCATCTTTGTGATCATCTTTAGGACAACATTTACATTCTTTGCATTCATCTTTGTGTTCATGTTTACAACATTTAAAATCGTGTTTGCAATCTAATTTTACACCCTTTAAGCATTTACGTTCTTCTTTTTTGCACTCAGTACATATTTTGCAGTGTTTTACTTCATCTACCCAAATTTGAATTTCATAAAATTTGTTTGCACATAAAGGTCCAAAAACAAATTCTCCTTCTTCATCTGTAAAAGTATGAGAAACTGGTCTTCTTTCGTCTTTACCACAATCGCAGACAACTTCTATTAATTTAACAACAGCGTCTTTAATAGGGTCACCATAGCAATCCTTTACAATTCCATATATAACATTTCTGTTATCTTCTGGAAGTCTTATTTCTAAGTCAAATTGTTTTCCTGAAGCAATAACTCCGTCAACATCAACTACTGGGCATACATTCTTATCGTATTCCATAATAATATCTCTTCCTTTCTAAATTAATTATAGTTAACCATAACTAATATATATTATGAAAAAAAATAAAAAAAGTGTACTATTTTGTAATATTATGATATATAATTTAATATATAAATTTAGGAGGAAGAAATAAATGGATTCAAGACCAATAGGAATGTTTGACTCTGGTGTAGGAGGTTTAACAGTATTAAAAGAAGTAATGAAAGAATGTCCAAATGAAAGCATAATATATTTAGGAGACACAAAACGTTTTCCTTATGGAAGTAAATCTAAAGAAACAATAGTTGAACTTACTAAAAGAGGAATAGATTTTTTAATAAGCAAAAATGTAAAAGTAGTAGTAATAGCATGTGGAACTGCAACATCACAAGCATTAGAAGAAGTTCGAAAATGTTATGATATACCAATTATAGGAATAATAAATTCAGCTGTAAGATACATAAAGGATAAAGAATATAAAGATATAGGAGTAATAGCAACGACTGGAACAATAAGAAGTAAAGGCTGGCAAAATAAAATAAATGAAATAATACCAGAAGCAGCTGTTTCTTATAAAGCATGCCCACTTTTAGCACCAATGGCAGAAGAAGGCTGGACAGATAATGAAATTGCAAAATTAACAATAAGAGAATACTTAAAAGGATTAGAAAATGTACAATGTCTAATATTAGGCTGTACACATTATCCACTATTTAAAGATATAATAAGTAAAGAATTAGGAAAAGACAAAGAACTAATAAACACAGGCGAAATGTTAAGTAAAAGACTAAATTATATATTAAAAAATAATGATATAGAAAACAGTAATGTAGAAAACAAAAACTATCAAATATATTTAACAGACTTAGAAACTAATTTCATAAATGTAGCAAATAAATTATTAAAAAATGAAGAATTAACAAAGAATATAAAATTAGCAGAAATAGAACAATTGACATAAAATTGATAGTATGGTAAAATAACAATACTTAATAATAAATGTAAACAATAATTTTATCAACAAATGGGGGTAGAAATATGGAAAATACAAAGATAAAAGGAATATCGACTATTATATGGGACTGTGATTTCACAATATGGAGACACCGGGAAGATGAATTAGAAGAGTTAATTGCAAAGGGTGTAGGAATACCATACACAGAGGAATTAAAGCATCAATACTATGGCTTTTTTGAAGCCTTTAACAGTAGGTTTAAAGATGAAAAAGTTACTTTTAAAAGAGTTGCTAAACTAATAGAAGAAAAAATGCCAATAATTCTGAAGTATGGAGTAACGGGTGCATATTTTTTAGACAAATGGCTTCCGTTAGAAACCAGTATTGTAAACGAAGAAGCAATAAAAATATTAGAATATCAAAGAGAAAAAGGATACAAAATAATAATATTAACAGACTGGTTTATGGAATCACAAGTAAGGCTTCTAAAAACATATGGAATTTTGCAATATGTAGAAAGAATATACGCATGTAATAATGAATACCTAAAAGCAAACCCAAAATCAGCAAAGAGAATAATAAAAGCAGGAAATGAAAGCGAATATGTTATTATAGGAGATTCTTTAAATTCAGACATAGCATTTGCAGAGCATGCAAAAATAAGATCTATCTGGTACAACCCATTAAAAAAGGAAAACACAACACAGTATATTCCAAACGCAGAAGTAGCCGCTTTGTTAGAGGTTATAGAAATTATAGAATAAGAATAAGGGCCTAGGGAAATAATAATTTCTACTAGGCTCTTATATGTAAAATAATAACAAATTTGCAGAAAATATATTGCTAATAAGTAAAAAGAAATATAAAATATAAAAAAATAGATAAGGAGATAAACAAATGAAAAGAGAAAAGGGTATAACATTAATTTCATTAGTAATAACAATAATAGTACTAATAATACTAGCAAGTGTAGCAATGTATTTAAGCTTAGGAAATAACGAAATATTCATAAAAACAAAACAAGCAAAAGAAGAAACAAATAAAAAAGAGGCAACAGAAAAAATAAACTTAAAAATAACAACAGCACAAATGAATAAATATGCCGAAAAACAAGAAATGCTAACATTGTAAGAATTAGCTAATGTATTATATGAAGATGATGAAATTCAATATGTAGCATTAGAAAGCAAAGTAGCGAACAAAGAAAAAGTAATAGTAGGAGAGAAAACATCAATATTTACAAAGTTGAACGAATATCCATATGAATTTGAAATAAATGGACAATTGCAATTAGCATCTATAAATGGAGTTAAAATAGGAAACAATCTAAATAACAATAATATATATAAACTTGGAACTTATGAATCTATTGGAGTAAGCGAAGGGAGTGACTTTATAAATAATATGATAAGTGCAAATACAGTTGAGATAAACGTAAGAGAAAATATAAAAATTATGAAAAGCTAACAGTTAATAATTTTATTGCTACTGATTCAATAGATGGAGGAGTGGGCTATGTAATAAATGCATCAGCTATGAATTTAAAAATGTATTCAACTAAGATATTAAAGTACGATCCAACTATAGGAATACTAACCATATTAAAAGGTGGCGAATGTTATGACAATAATCTCAATTCTTATGACTATTGTATCACTGGAACAGTAACAATATATAATAGAAAACACAGAAATTCCAGAATTATAATTTTTAAATAAAAAACTTACAATACACTTGCAAATAATAAAAAAACATGTTAATATAAAATACATGAATAAATAGAAAAACATTAACAAGGATAACACAAATAAAAAAAGACTTTAAAGAGAACTAGATATATGGTGAAATTCTAGCAAGAAACTATTTTATTTGTTATCACCTATGTTGTTGCTAAGCTGAAAAAATAGAAAAAGTAAGTTTAGCCGTACCTTCTGCGTTAAAGAAAAGAGAAGTGGAAAATTAAAAAAGAAATAATTAATTTTCAAATTAGGTGGTACCACGAAATTACAAGCTCTATTTCGTCCTATATTAGGATGCAATAGAGCTTTTTTGACTTACCCTTCCCATTGGGGACGTTTCCAAATGGGAACTCTGTCACTTTTGGGAACTTTAAAAAATAAAAATGTATCGCAGACCAATTGATTAAGAGTCAGTTGCTCCACTGACTAACAAAATAGTACCAATGTAACCTTTAAGTTATGAGCCCAACGATAAGACAGCGAGGCAGAATATATAAATCAAAGTATTATAAAGGAGGCAAGAAAAATGCAAGAACTAAAAATGAAAGGAATATACAAACACTTTAAAGGAGACTATTACTTAGTAGAAGATATTGCAAAAGATAGCGAGACAAGGGAAACAGTGGTAATATACCGTCATTTATATGGAGATGGCTCACTATGTGTCAGACCGCTTAAAATGTTCTTAGAAGAAGTGGACCACGAAAAATATCCAAATGTAGCGCAAAAATACAGATTTGAACTACAAAATATAGAAAGTGTTGCAGAAAATTTCAAAAAATAATGTCCCAATTAGGGACAGTCCCTAATTGGGAAAAAGGAACAATTTGGGACAGGGTTATAAAAATATATTGCAAGGACCGTCCCCACCGTTCCGAAATCGGAACGAAAAAGACCGTCCCTAGCGTGCGGAAAGGAGAAATTTTAAAATGTACAAAAAAGTAGAACTTAAAGAAAATGGATTCGTTGGAATGGAACATGAAGTTTCAAATTTATGGAAGGAAAAAGATGTTATCAAGAAGAATTTTGATATGAATAAAGGTAAAAGATATTTTACTTTTTATGATGGACCACCTACAGCTAATGGTAAGCCACATGTTGGTCATATATTAACTAGGGTTATGAAAGATATTATTCCTAGGTATAAAGTAATGAAAGGGTATGATGTAATTCGTAAAGCTGGTTGGGATACTCACGGTCTTCCTGTTGAGCTTGAAGTTGAGAAAAAATTAGGGATTTCAGGTAAAGAGCAAATTGAAGATTATGGTGTTGAAAAATTTATAGGTGAATGTAAAGAAAGCGTATTTAAATATGTTTCTATGTGGGAAGATATGACTAACCAAATTGGTTATTGGGTAGACATGGAAAAACCATATGTAACTTATCACGATGATTATATAGAATCTGAATGGTGGGCTTTAAAACAAATGTGGGAAAAAGGTTTATTATACCAAGGTCATAAAGTTATGCCATATTGCCCAAGATGTGGAACAGCTCTTTCTTCACATGAAGTTGCACAAGGTTATAAAGATGTACAAGATTTAACATGTACTGCTAAATTTAAAGTAGTTGGAGAAGAAAATGTATACTTCTTAGCATGGACAACAACACCTTGGACATTACCTTCAAACTTAGCTTTATGTATTAACAAAGCTTACGACTATGCATATGTAAAAGTAGAAAGACCAGTTATAGATGGTAAAATGCAAGAAGAAGGAAGCGAAGAAATATATATTTTAGCAAAAGACTTAATAGAAACTGTACTAAAAGATATTCCTTATGAAATAGTAAAAGAAGTAAAAGGAACTGAACTTTTAGGAATGAAATATGAACAATTAATGCCATTTGCAGATGTAGAAGGAAAAGCTTTTGTTGTAATTCACGGAGACTATGTAACTTTAACAGATGGTACAGGTATAGTTCATATAGCACCAGCTTATGGTGAAGATGATAGTTTTGTTTCAAAACAAAATGGAATAACATTTGTAAACTTAGTAGATAAAGAAGGAAACTTTGTACCAGAAGTTACACCATGGGCAGGAAGATTTGTAAAAACTTGTGATAAAGATATATGTATTTGGCTTGCACACGAAAACAAATTATTTAGCACAGCAAAACATACACACAGCTATCCACATTGTTGGAGATGTGATACACCACTTCTATATTACCCAAAAGAGAGCTGGTTTGTAAAAATGACAGAAGTTCGTGATAAGTTATTAGAAAACAATAACAAAATAAACTGGATGCCAGACACAATACGTACAGGACGTTTCGGAAAATTCTTAGAGAATGTTATAGATTGGGGAATTTCAAGAGATAGATATTGGGGAACACCACTTCCAATTTGGAGATGTCATGAGTGTGGACATATGGAATGTATAGGTTCTAGAGAAGAACTAAAAGAAAAAGGAACAAATGTACCAGAAAATGTAGAACTACACAAACCATACTTAGACCCTATCCACATAACTTGCCCAGATTGTGGAAAAGATATGACAAGAGAAAAAGAAGTTATAGATTGTTGGTTTGACTCAGGATCAATGCCATTTGCACAATTACACTACCCATTTGAAAATAAAGAATTGTTTGAGAAAAACTTCCCAGCACAGTTCATTTCAGAAGCGGTAGACCAAACTAGAGGATGGTTCTATACACTTTTAGCAATATCAACATGTATATTTGATTGCAACCCATTTGAAAACTGTATAGTACTAGGTCACGTACTAGATAGCAAAGGCTTAAAAATGTCAAAACATTTAGGAAATGTAGTAGATCCATTTGAAGTATTAAACTCAGTAGGAGCAGATGCAACACGTTGGCACTTCTATACAACAAGCGCACCATGGCTACCAACAAGGTTCTCTACAAAAGATGTAGAAGAAACACAAAGAAAATTCTTATCTACATTATGGAATGTATATTCATTCTACGTTCTATATGCAGAAATTGATAAATTTAACCCAGTAGAATATACAGACTTTGAAGTTACAAATGTAATGGATAAATGGATAATATCTAAGTTAAATACATTAATAAAAGATATAGAAGAAAAATTAGATAAATACGATATAACATCAGCAGCTTTAGAAATAGAAGAATTCACAGATGAACTTTCAAACTGGTATGTACGTAGAAACAGAGAAAGATACTGGAAAACAGAGCTTTCAGATGACAAAATAGGAGCATATGTAACATTATATAGAGTATTAACAACATTAGCAAAAGTAGCAGCACCATTTGTACCATTTATAACAGAAGAAATATATCAAAACCTAGTAGTAGGTTTAGATAAAACAGCACCTGAAAGTATTCACTTATGCACATGGCCAGAGGTAGACGAAAGCGCAATAGACAAAAAATTAGAAGAAGAAATGGGATTAGCATACACAATAGTTAAATTAGGAAGAAGTGCACGTAACAGTGTAAACATTAAAAATAGACAACCACTATCAAAAATGTTAATATCAGCAAGCGAGCTTCCAGAATACTATGGAGATATAGTAAAAGATGAATTAAATATCAAAGAAGTAGAACTAGGAGCTCAAATGGCAGAATACGTAAACTTCGAAATAAAACCAAATCTTCCAGTACTAGGAAAAACTTATGGAAAACTAATTCCACAAATAAGAGCAGAAATTGCAAAACAAAATCAAATGGAATTAGCAAGCAAAGCTCAAAATGGAGAAAGTGTTTCTATAAATGTAGAAGGACAAGAAATTGAGCTAAACCAAGAAAACCTACTTGTAACAATGCAAGGTAAAGTTGGTTATGCATTTGCTGGAGAAGGTGAAATAGGAGTTGTATTAGATACAACAATTACTGAAGAACTAAAAGAAGAAGGTTATGTAAGAGAAATACTATCAAAAGTACAAAACATGAGAAAAGAAAGCGAATTTGAAGTATTAGATAGAATTAACCTTTATGTAGCTGGAAATGAAATACTAGAAACAGTAATTAAAAAATACAGTGAGCAAATACAAAAAGATACATTAGCAGATAACATTATATACAACCAAGAAGCAAAAGAATATACAGAAACTTCTATAAATGGAGAAAAACTAAATATAGTAGTAGAAAGAATTTAATTAATAACAAAAATATACCAATAAATATTGATACTCAAAATATTTATTGGTATATTTCTCTTTCAATTTAACTTTATAATTTAAATATTTTTACAAATCCATTTAATAACCAATATGCTGCGCGATTTGTTGTAGCTTTTTTAAAATCTAGTGTATCTCCAGTATTTAAAAATATAGTCATAGAGTTACTATCAGTACCCTGAACAGTATGAACGTGACCATATACTTTAAGTTTAAAAGTGTCTACATCATTCCAATAACATGAAAGTGTTGATATTGAAGCGGGATCTGCATTAGAATCAATTTCTAAAAGCACATCTATGAAATACCAACCGCTTTTTTTACAAGTTAATTTTCCAGTAGTTGCATCAAATGAAAAATAATTTTCAAACGTACTTCCAAACGTATTAGTAAATGTACTAAGATCAAAAGTTCCTATGTTTTTATTTGCATTTGTAGCCTCAAGTAATAATGAGTCGTTTGTTATTAACTTTGGCTTTAAATTTTCATATTCTTCTTTACTTATTGTTATTGTATTATCGTCGTTAGCAGAAACTCGTATTCCATCTATGCTTGCTAATTGTAAAGAACCATTTATTTCAAATTCATAAGGATATTTTTTTAACTTTGTAAATATTGAAGATGGATCTTCTCCTACTTCATATTTAGTACTTGCTATTTGACTTCTTTCTGTTACATAATCTATTTCAATGTCTTCTTTTAGTGTCAACGATAACTCTTTTAATGTAGGCATTACTTGCTTTTCAGCATATTTATTCATTTGAGCTGTTGTTATTTTTAAGTTTATTATATCTGTCGCTTCCTGTTTATTTGTTTTATCTTTTGCTTCTTTCACTTTATTAAATATTCCGTTGTTTCCTAAACTTAAATATATAGATATACTTGCTAATATTATTAATACTATTATTGTTATTACTAATGCTATTAGCGTTATACCTTTCATTGATTTAACCTTATTTCTTAAACTTATCATATTTAAAACTTCCTTTCTTTTGTTAAAAAATTAAATATATTATACTAAGGTTTACTAAAAATAATTCATAAATAATATTTAATTACATTTAATATATAATATTTTAGTTTAAAAATCTATACATGAATAAAAAATATATAGTAAAAAATTAACAGAAAATAAGCAATTAGCATTTTACAATATAAATTATAAAAACAAAATAGAATGTTAAATAATTTCAAATTTAATTTTATATAATAATCAATTGGATAAAATATTCTAGGCAATTTACTACATTTACTCAACAAATATCTTGTTTTTAGAACCAATATAATGTATAATATAATTAGTTATTCTAGGAGGAAAGAAAATGCAAAAGACAAGTAAAATTATAGGAAAAATACTATCAATAATAATTAGTTTAGTATTAATATTTATAGCATATAAAATATACAGTTTAAATAACTTTAATGAATACATAAGAGCAGAATATAATAGTGGACTTTCTAACTTTTCAAGAGATAGTAGAATTAAATACTCAAAAACCGATAGTTATAAAATAGAAAACACAGACTACAATGACGCCATGTTTTTTAAAACTATTCCAGTTGTACCAAACACATCATATAAAGTAAGTTGTATGGTGAAAACTCAAGAGGTAATTAATAAAGAAGAAAATAAAGATGCTGGAGCCCACATTTGTATAAATGAAACAGCCCAAAAATCTGATAATGTAACAGGAACCTCGGACTGGACAAAAATAGAATTTATTTTCAACTCAAAAAATAGAGAAGAAGTACAAATAGGTTTTAGACTAGGTGGAAACTATAGTAATTCAAAAGGAACTGCATGGTTTTCAGACATAACAATTCAAGCAGGAATATCAAATGAAACAAATAATTGGAATTTCCTATGCTTATTGTTTGATGAAACAAAAGTTGATTTGAATATTAATGGAACAAATAAAAGTTTCGACTTAAACCTAACTACCTCAGACATATATGACATGAAGTTATGTATAGATAGATTCAAAAGTTCTATGCAAGAAATGTCAAAAGGGAAGATGAAAATAAAATATGATGTAGTAGAAGTACAAAAGCCAATAACATCAATGTCTTATGATGATACAAATGGTTACTATGTAGCACCATATGATATAAAAGATGTATTAGATGAATATATAAAAGAAGGAAAATATGACCATATATTCATTGCTTTTAGAACAGGAGATATAAATTCGAAAAATGAAATTCCTGTAAATGATTGGATAGGATTAGGTAGTATGGAATACAGAAACATAGGATTTTCAAACATAAGACTTCCTAATAGTGATTCAAATTATATATATAAATATGATGAAAGAATAAATACATTCCCAGAAGAAGTATTTGTACATGAATTTTTACATACGTTGGAGAGAAATGCAGAAGAATATGGCTATGATAGACCAGAGCTACATAGCTATGAAAACTATGGATATAAAAATCAAAACAAAGAAGGCCTAAAGCAATGGTATACAGATTATACAAACAAACAAATAAGATCATCTAAAAATGAATTAGTTGGTTTACCAGAAGAAATATTTACGAAAAAACCATCAAAAACAACAGATTTTGAATATTCAAGGAATTTAGACCATTTTAAAGAACCAGAAAATATAATGGAAGAGCTAAATGGAATTTTAAAAAAGATAGTAAATCTATTTAATATAATAGGTAATGGAAGCAAAAATTTAGAAAATACAACGGTAGGGGCTTAATCAGTAAGGAATACCTAATAGGAATGCCGAATTACGCCCAAAAAGAATTAGAATAAGAAAAGTTAAAAATAAACCACCTTATGCATATATATAAACACATAAGGTTACTCTACAAATTTAAACTACTACTATTCTTAAATTTGTGATATAAAGGAGCAAAAAATGAACGTATCAGAATTCAACTATGAATTACCAGAAGAATTAATAGCACAAGTACCCTTAGAAAAAAGAGATGAATCAAGACTAATGGTACTAAACAGAAAAAATGAAACAATAGAACACAAAACCTTCAAAGACATAATAGACTTTTTAGAACCCGGAGACTGCTTAGTAAGAAACAATACAAAAGTAATACCAGCAAGAATATATGGAAAAAAAGAAACAGGGGCAAATGTAGAATTCCTATTACTAAACAACATAGAAGGAGACATATGGGAAAGTATAGTAAGACCAGGAAATAAACTTCATATAGGAACAAAAGTAATATTTGGAGAAGGACTATTACAAGCAGAAATACTAGATATAATGCCAGGAGGAACAAGAAAAGTAAAATTTCACTACAAAGGAATATTTAACGAAATACTAGATAAAATAGGCTTAATGCCACTTCCACCATACATACACGAAGAACTAAAAGAAAAAGACAGATATCAAACAGTATACGCAAAATACAACGGTTCAGCAGCAGCACCAACAGCAGGATTACACTTCACACCCGAACTTCTAAAACAAATAGAAGAAAAAGGAATAAACATAGCAAATGTAACTCTGCACGTAGGAATAGGAACATTCAGACCAGTAAAAGAAGAAAAAGTAGAAGAACACGAAATGCACTCAGAACACTACTACATAAAAAAAGAAGACGCAGAAAAAATAAATACTGCAAAAAAAACAGGACACAGAGTAATAGCAATAGGGACAACATCATGTAGAGTACTAGAAACAGTAGCAAGTGAAGACGGAAATGTAAAAGAACAAGAAGGCGACACACAAATATTCATATACCCAGGCTACAAATTCAAATGCGTTGATAGCTTAATAACAAACTTTCACCTACCACAATCAACACTACTAATGCTAGTATCCGCACTAGCCAGAAAAGACTATATAATAACAGCATACAAAGAAGCTGTAAAAGAAAAGTACAGATTTTTTAGCTTTGGAGACGCAATGTTTATCAATTAAAAAAATCTGCCAAAAGGGACGGCCTTTTTTGGCATAAAACTGCCAAAAGGGACAGACTTTAAAAAATAGGGGCTAATTAAATAGGGGCAATAAAAAATGAAAGGAAGAGATGCTATGCCTAGATTAGCTAGAAACCTATTAGAAGGTAAACAATTATTTCATGTAATGGTACAAGGAATAAAAAAGGAAAATATATTTTATGAAGAAAGAGAAAAATATGAATATATTAAATTAATGAATAAATATAAGGAAGAATATGAATTAAATGTATTAGCATATTGTATTATGAACAATCATACTCACATGTTAGTAGAAGTGAAAAATATTAATAAATTGACTCTATATATGCACAAGTTAAATACATCTTATGCAATTTATTACAATAAAAATAAATCAAGAGTAGGATATGTGTATAGGGACAGATTTAAAACACAAGTAATAAAAGATGAAAGGCATATGTATAATTGCATATTATACATACACAACAATCCAGTAAAGGCAGGAATATGCAAACAAGCCAGAGATTATAACTTTTCAAGTTATGAAAAGTTCCTTTATAAAAGTAATGAACGAATGTTAATAGATATATTTGTTAACAGAGAAGAATATATAAATGTACATACAATAAAAGAGCTA
>CATLDI010000019.1 GCA_949902805.1 uncultured Clostridiaceae bacterium | reverse complement strand
GAGGATTTTATATAGCAAAATATGAAGCAGGAATACCAGGAACAACCCAAAGCGTAACAAGTAATCATAATACTTCAGTAGCAGGAGATATATTACCAGTATCACAACCAAATGTAGGAGTATGGAACTATATAAATAGAACAAAGGCATTAGCGCTATCAAAGAAAATGATAAATTACGAAAAAACAGGAGTGCATTCTACACTAATAAGTGGAGCAGCATGGGATACAACGCTTCAATGGATAACAAATACAACAGATGCAACATATGCAGAAAATTCAACAGGAAAGGGAAATTATTCTGTAAGTATAGCAGTAACAAGTTCAAATTTAAATACAGCTTATGCAAAGAATAATATATATGATATGGCTGGAAATGTAAGGGAATGGACAACAGAGAATTGCACGGACTATATCAATAGCCGCTTGGTCAATCGAGGTCGGCAATTACGGCGATAGTGGTTCAGCTCATCCAGCAGCTGGCCGTTACTGCGATAGCGACTATTCGACCGACGATATTGCGTTCCGCCCTGTGCTTTATAAGTAACGCTGAATGCTAATAGCAATAAATAATAACATATAGTATATACGAATGAAGTAAAAACCTAGAACATACAATAAAAGAACTTAACGAACGAAGTACGTTAAGTAGGCAATTTTGTTCATTATGTGAACAAAATTGCCATTTTTTTATCACTTCTAAATTTCGAACTCAATAAATCAAAAAACTTAACTGTAACAAATATTATTCAAAAATTTAAAAATATGTTTCATTTTTTTACATTTACTCTTGACATTTGCTAGTAAAGTGTGCTAATATAAATATTGTCGATATGACATGCGGATGTGGCGAAACTGGCAGACGCGCTAGACTTAGGATCTAGTCCGAAAGGGTGGGGGTTCAAGTCCTCTCATCCGCACCAAAATAGGTAATGAAATTGTTTTCATTACCTATTTTTGATCAATAATGTTATATTATATAACAAAAGCAGCCATTTTGGCTGCTTTCGTTGGTAAAACTATTACTTTAATTGGAAATAAAAACCGTATTCTTTATAACTTCTATCTCCAATTTTTGCATCTTTTGTCTTTACGATTTTGCCCCCAAGCTTTTTGTAAAACTTTATGGCATTTTCATTATCGCTAAGGCACCAGACTATCATATTTCTCTTGTCTAAATTCCTTAATTCCTTGCAAGTTTCTGTGAACAAGGCTGTTCCTATTCCTCTACCTATTTCTGAAGGTTTGATATAGAGACTAACCAACTCTGACTGGAAGTCATCTACATTTGGTGTAGTGTTATAGCATGCATATCCTAATACCTCTTCTCCCCTTACTGCTACAAGTACTAAGTCTTTATATTCTTCAAAACTTGCCTCATAGCGTTTTGTTTGCTCTTCATAGTTTAAAGAGTTTAAGTAATCAGAAGAAATAATTAAATCATATGCATTTTTCCAGCCATCTACTTTAATTATTGCCATCTGACTTTGGTCTTTGAATTCATTTTTGCGAATTTCATAGTCATCCTTTGGTTTAAGAAGAAGAATGGCATTGTGAATATTTAGCATTCCTTTTATAAACTTGTCTTCATCCACTGCATACGTTACTCTTGCTACAAGCTCATTTCTGTAGGGCCATGATATTGATTGACCTACTAAAAATCTGGTTCTGGAAGTACCATAGAAGAATATTGTTAAGTCCTTCTCTGTTCTTATTGTATGCTGTTTGTATTTCATTCCCTTAATTTTAGTAAAGTCCAAAATTGCAAAAAATCCTGCTTCTGGCTCTAAATTTTCGGGGAAATCTACCATAGGAATACCGGCTAAAGCTTTAGTTCCTTCTGCAAAACCTACATTTTCTATTACAGTTTTTGTTATTTTGTCTCTATATTTAGGTTCTGCTGCTTCGATTCCGTTAACAAGAGCTTTTAACAGGTTATACCTATACACATATAGCTCTCTTAACTCTTCAAAGTAAACATCATAAGCCTTATACCGTTTCTTCTTCGCATTATAGGCACCCGCAAGAGCTTCACCTATTATTGTTGGAACAGAATCCATAGTTTGGAAAGTTTTGTTAACTATTCCATAAATGATAGACTCATCTGCTACTACAAAGCCTGCTCTTAACTCAGCCATTTCATAGCTTTTGGATAAGCCAAACAGAGAAATGGTATTTCTGAACGTCCCGGGAATAGTAGCAATTGGCATCGCTATATTTTCCTTATCATAAGTAATGTCGCGGTATACCAAATCGTCAATTACGAAAACTCCTCGCTTTTTACATACATTTGAAATTTGGTATAGTAACTGCTCTTGCTTCTTTCCCATTACCTTTCCAGTTGGGTTGTTGGGGTTAGCATTTAGAAATGCAACTACCCTTGGAACATAACCACGTCTTCTATGGTATGCAAGTTGCAAGCTTTCATTGATTTGGTCAATTCTTTTTGCAAGCCTATGAGGATTTATTAAAAAGTTATCCTCCTTTTCAAGATTTATCACTTCTACGTCCGCACCTGAACGTTCAGTTCTAATCGTGAAAAGACCATAGCTTGGTCCTGTTACTAATACAACATCTCCAGGCTTTGCAAGTAAGCTTATAATTTGGTTGTACAGTACTGATGTAGAAACAGAAAAAGTTATGTTGTGAACAGAAAATCCCTTTTCGTCAATATTATCACGATTGTAGGGCTCTGTATTTATAAATCCTTCTTTTTCTACATAGTTTAGTAATTGCTGCCTTATGCTATCGGCTCCTTCGGTGTATGGATATCGATACATCCAAGCTTCTTTTACATACTTCACCATAGCCTTAATTGCAGGTGGGAATGGTTTAAATTTTATTGGGTTTCCTCCACCTAAGTCTAAGTCTGGCATTGTAGCTATGTTTTCATCTCTTACTCCATAACCATAGAATTCAATTGCATCAGCAATTTCCTGTACATCAGGGTTAAAACGTTCTCCATCATGTCTAACGCCTATGTCAGGTAACCCAAACCGTCTTTTCCTTAAATCTGGATTATCTCTTAAAAATCTGTCAATTGCGCTTGATTTTGTAAGCATATATTTTACCTCCTAATATTAATATACATAATATTATAGCATATTTGTTTATGAATGTAAATATCAAAAAAGTTTCAAAAATGAATGACATTCATTTTTGAAACTTTTTTGATTATTCTTCATATCCTGGTTTTCCTAATAATTTGAACATATTTGTTTTATACTTTTCAACCCCTGGTTGATTAAATGGATTTATTCCTAGCAGCTTTCCTGACATTGCACATGCTAATTCGAAGAAATATATTAAGTGTCCTATGGCTTCTTCATCTAATTTTTCTATATTTATTACTATATTAGGTACCCCACCTTCTACGTGTGCGTTAATCGTTCCTTCCATTGCCTTTTTGTTTACATAATCTAGTGTTTTTCCTGTAATATAGTTTAATCCATCTAAATTGTCTTCATCTAAATTTATTGTTATTTCAGATTTTATTTTTTCTATATTTAGTACTGTTTCAAATAAGTTCCTTCTACCTTCTTGTATATATTGACCTATAGAATGTAAGTCTGTTGTAAATTCTGCTCCTGCTGGAAAAATTCCTTTTCCTTCTTTTCCTTCACTTTCTGCATAAAGTTGTTTCCACCATTCTATAATATAGTGCATTTTTGGTTCATATGTTACTAATATTTCTATATTTTTTTCTTCTTTATATAAAATGTTTCTTAGTACTGCATATTTGTAGCAATCATTATATTTTAAGTTTTTTTCTGAATACTTTTCTTCTGCAAACTTTGCTCCTCCAATTAACTTATCTATATCTATTCCTGCTACGGCTATTGGTAATAAACCTACTGCTGTTAATACTGAGTATCTTCCTCCTACATTATTCTTAATTACAAATGTTTCGTAATTCTCTTCCTCTGCTAATTTCTTTAATGTTCCTTTTTCCTTGTCAGTAGTTACATATATTCTTTTTCTTGCCTCTTCTACTCCATATTTATTTTCTAAGAATTCTCTAAATATTCTAAATGCAATTGCTGGCTCAGTTGTTGTTCCTGATTTTGAAATTACATTTATTGATAAACTTTTATTACCTATTAATTCTATTAATTCTTCTAAATATGTTCCACTCATATTATTTCCAACATATAGTATTTGCGGATATTTCCTTTGTTTACTATCTAAATAATTGTAAAATGTATGTGACAAGCTTTCTATTACTGCTCTCGCACCTAAGTATGAACCACCTATTCCTATTACTAATAATATTTCTGAATCATTTATTATTTTTTTAGCACATTTTTTTATTTTGCCAAACTCTTTTTTATCATAATTTGTAGGCAAGTTAAGCCAACCTAAAAACTCATTTTCATCATCTTTTTTACTATGCAATTCTTCATGGACTTCTTCTACATTTTTAGAATATTCCATAATCTTCTTTAAATCTATACCCGAATTTTCTATATTTAATTTAATATTTGGCATAATTTTCCTCCTTAGTATTTTATAAGTTATATTTTATATCAATAAAATTTTTTATGCAACTATTTTATTGCTTTTTTATTTCTTTTGTAGGATAATATTATTACAATTCACCGCCAAATTATTATGCACTAGCGTGAAGGGATTAATATATTTTATTTTTGTAATGAAGACTTAGGCAGCCCTTTGAGGCGGGAGAATACCCCTTATCTTGGAGGGCGAAATGGAAAAAATAAAATATATTAATCCCTAGGAGCGGACTTTAAACGATAACTGTGAATTGTAACTAATATTTATGGTGATAATATGACGAGTTTTTTATTAAAAATAATAGGAATAGTTACTATGCTTTGTGACCATGCAGGAGATAGCTTTATAGGGTATTTTTCTTTTTTGAACCTTATTGGAAGAATTGCATTTCCTATATTTGCATTTCAAGTTGTACAAGGCTATATACATACACACAATGTAAAGAAATATACTTTACGATTATTTATTTTTGCATTTATTTCGCAAATTCCATTTATGCTATTTTTATCAACTTTTTATGATAGCTATTATTTGAATATATTTTTTACACTATTTTTAGGTGTTATTTGTTTATGTGGATTTGATAAAATTAAGAATAAATATTTAGGTGTTTTATTTGCTATATTAATTTGTATTGTTGGGCATTTTATACAAGTAGATTATGGAGCTTATGGTATAGCTGTTATATTTATATTTTATATTTTTAATAAGTTTTGGCCTAATAAAAAAGATCTTATGTGTTTAGCCTTTATTTTTATAACTATATTAAAATATTTGCCTAATATAATTAGTTATCCTAGTTTATATATTTATTATGTAGGTTATATATTATTTACATGTATTTCTTTAGTACCTATTTGTATATATAATGGGAAACAAGGACCTAAAGTAAAATATTTATTTTATGCATTTTACCCTATACATTTGTTAGTGCTTTATATTTTACATTTTTCTTTACAAATTATGTAAAATATGATATATTATTAATCGAAACTATTAATATTTTGATTAAAAGATAGAAATTTTTAATCAAAACCTTCAAATTAATTAATAAGGAGGATAAATTTATGGAAGAAATTAAAGTAGCTCGGACAGTTCCTGTTGAAGTAACAAGGTACTATTTTGAAGCATCTAATGGTGATTATCATGAATCTTTAACAATTGAAGATGGCGAAATTGTTGAAACTGGTTGTTGGGATTCAAGAAATGGTGGCGGTTGTTCTAAAGATGACCCTGAGTTTGAAAAAAGTTGCCGTGATACTATTCGGTTTATTGTTAAATATAAACCTGAGGAATTGAGAAACATTCATAATGCTCTGTCTGAAGGTTCTATAAAAGGTTTCTGTAGAGCATTGCAATATGAAAAAATGAAAGAATTAGAGTTCTAAAAATAAGAGAACACAATGTATAAATTATATGTTGTGTTCTCTTGTTTATCTTTTATCGTCAATTATAATTTTGTCCCTTCCCTTTTTTATAAAGTTTCAAAGATAGACTTAAAATAATAGTAAATTTTACATACTCATATTTATTCCTCTAGCTACTACCTCTGACATATTTAATATTAATTCATCTATTTCTTTTGGCGTTACTATAAAATTAAAGTCTTTTGGTAATAATGCCTCTTTTATTTGTTCGTAGTTATCTTCTTCTTTTAATTGGTTTAAGTAGTCGTTTGAATTTGCTTCTTGTTGTAACTTTTCTATGAATAAATCTAGTGCATCATTTACTACTACTGCTGTTTCTACTACTGTTGGTATTCCTAGTGCTATCACTGGTATGCCTAGTGTGTTTTCAGTCAGCTCTTTTCTTGTATTTCCTACTCCTGCTCCTGGTACTATTCCTGTGTCTGATAGCTGTATTGTGCTACTTATTCTTTCCATACTTCTTGAGGCTAGTGCATCTATTACTATTAATAATTTTGGCTTTATATTATCTACAACACCTTTTATTACTTCTAAAGTTTCTATTCCTGTTGTTCCTAATACTCCTGGTGCTATGGCACTTACTGGTCTTGCATTTTCGTCTATATATTGTGGCAAATAGTTTATTATATGTCTTGTTACTTCTATGTCTTTTACTACATTTGGACCTAATGCGTCTGGTGTTACTTCTTCATTTCCTAGGCCTACTATTAGCACATCCTCTTTACTTTGTATTTTGTTTTCTACTAATTTTCGCAGTTCATTTGCAAGAGTTTCTGAAGCTTTTTCCGCTTCTTCTTCTGTTATAATATTCATTTTTTGAATATCTATTGTTATATAGTTTCCTTGTTTTTTACCTATTGCTTGCTCTCCTTGTTCATCGGTTATTTTTACCCTTGTTACTTTTATTTTGTCTGTTATTTGTTCTTCTTCTGCTTCAATACCATCTACCTCATTTTCTATTTTATTTGCCTTTTTATACAAATCTCTTCTCTCATCTGCTAAGTCTGTTCTAAAATTGTACATAAAAAAATCCCTCCTTTTATTGCTCTTTTTATTATTGTGGGATTTTCTGTATTTTTTATTCATTTTTGTTAAACTGAATGCAGTTTTTATTTATTTTTTTAAATCTTTTTACTATTAAAGGTGTGTCCCTTTTGACAATTTTAGTGTCAAAAAGCTCCGTCCCTATTGACAACTTAGCAGTATCTACATAGTATTGACTCTAGCCCGATGTTTAAGTCTATTTGTCCTATTTTGTAGTTGCTATCTAGGTCTATTAGTTCTTCTAGTATGTTTCTTAGCTCTTCTTCTTTGAAGTAGTTTGCTTGTGTTTTGTATTTTGATACTAGGAAGGTTTGATTTGGTTTTAGATTTAAGCTTTCTGTTATATTTCTGTTATTCTTTTCACATAGTTTTACTATATATAACTTTTTAAAATGATTATATAGTGTTATTAATATTTTTTGTACTGGCTCTTTGTTATATATTAGGTTGTTTAATACTTCTAGTGCTTTGCTTATGTTTTTTTTACCTAAGTTGTCTGTTAAGTCAAATATTACGCTGTCTAACTTTTTTATACAGAGTTTATCTATTGTTTCCTTTGTTATTGTTGCGCCTTCACCTACATATTCTATTTGTTTTCTTACTTCATTTATTAATTCTTGCATGTTACAGCCGTATACATTCTATTAGGTATTTTGCTACATAGTCATCTATTATCACTTTGTATGCTTTTGCTATCCATTTTATTCTTGATATTATTTGTGGTGGTTTTAATTCTTCGAAGTTGCATATTATTCCTAGTTTTTCTATTGTTTTATATAGTTCGTTTTTATCCACTTCTTGTTCTACAAATAGTATTGTTACTGTTTCATTTATTATTTCAATATTTTCCTCTATATATGTATTTATTTTGTTTACTATTTCAGAGTTTGCCTGAATTTTCTTTCTTCCGTCTTTTTTGAATATTCCGTGAGTCTCTTACTATTATTAGCTTTTTTTCATATCCAAAGGCTGGTGTTTCTATCTCTGATATTAGTAAATTTATATTGTTTGCATCTATTTTTATATAGTTTATTCCTGGAACTAAATCTCCAAAATTGTTTTTTATTTTTTTTAGACATGATTCTAAAAGGAAGGTTTCTTCCCCATATAATATGTATATACTATTTAATATTCCTTCTTTTAATTCCTTTTCTAAATTTTCTACTGTGACTTGCATAATAAACGTAAATTCCTTTCTTTTACGCTTTTATATTATCATTTTATATTGTTAAATTCAAGTTATTTTAGGGATTTTATTTTATAGATTTTCTTTTGATTATAATTTGATTTTTGATGTAATATTCTTAAAAGTTCAATTTCATTTTTTTCTATTCTATAAAAAATAACATATTTTTGAATAAAAAATCTTCTTATTTGTTTATCTAATTCTGTTCTTTGATATAATTGTGGATTTTCTTTTAGTAATATTAATTTTTTATGTATTTCATTTTTAATTTTTCGTAAGAGCTTATATATAATGATTTTAAACTCTTATGAATTTTTTGATATCTTGCCTATACATTTTGTTATATTTAATTTTATAGTATTTGTTTTTTTGTATAATCCTCCCTCCTTTCATCTTCTTCTAATCTTTCCCAAAATTCGTTCCAAGACACTCCACCATTTTCTTCTATATCTCTTTCTACTTCTTCTGCTAGCATTGTAAATATTCCTATATCTTCTTTACTAAGTTTCCTCATAAACTTTTACTCTTTTAAGATTATTTGGTTATTATTATATACTATATAATAAATAAATACAAGAAAAAGTTTTCTACAAATTTCTAAATTTTATTAAAAAAAGGGCGTAATTCGGTAAATTCCCTTAGGTATTCCTTACCGATTAAGCCCCTATAGTTTTAATTTTAAATAGCATACTTTCCTTGAGTACAATAAAAGTCGTCTTTTCTTAGTTTTCTAATATTATTCTAAACACTTCTGCTATACTCCATGCTTGCTCTATTGTTCCTTTTGCTTCGTATGGTTTTGCGGAGTCGTATAGTTCTGCTATTCCGCCTACTGTTTTTCCTTGTGTGAATTCTTTTGTGAATGTTTTTTCCACATTTTGTACGAATTTCGTTAATTGTTCTTCTAGTTCCTTCTTTTTTGTTTTATTCTTTTCGGCTTTTACTATTTTTTTGAAGCTGTCGTAATATATTCCTAATAGCCATGGCCATGTTATTCCTTGGTGGTAGCTCATGTCTCTTTTGAAGCTATCTCCTTCGTATTTTTCTGTGTAATTTTGTTCTCCTTTTGCTAGTGTTTTTAAGCCATAATTGTTTAATAGTTTTTTTGTTACGGTTTCAAATATTGTTTTTGCTATTTCAGAAGATGGGTCTATTACTGGGTATGTTAGGCTTAGCGCAAATAGTTGATTTGGTCTTATTTTACTATCTCCTAATACATCGTATAAACATTTTCTTCTTTTATTGTAGAATTTTTCTTCGAAACTTTTCTTGCATTTTTCTGCTAGTTTTTTATATTTTTTGCTTTTTTCTTCATTTTCAAATTTCTTGCTTAAACTTTCCATTATTTTTAGGCTATTATACCACATGCTGTTAATTTCTACCGCTTTTCCATTTCTTGGTGTTACTACATAGTTTCCTATTTTTGCATCCATCCATGTGTTTTGTGTAGTTTCTGTTCCTGATGAAATTAAACCATCATCATCTAAATATATATTATTGTTATCTATGTCTATTCCATTGCAGTATGATTCTATAATTTTGGGTAATACAGGGTATATTTTTTCTTTTATGAAGTCGTAGTCTTTTGTATAGTTTATATATTTTTGAATTTGCTCAAATAGTAATAATGAGCTATCTACACTATTATATAGTGGTCTGTTATCATATCCTGAGTATCCATTTGGTACTAAACCATATTTTATATCTCTTATCATTGTTAGTAATACTTCTTTTGCAATTTTATATCTTTTTGTTTTTAGAAGTAAACCTTCAAATGATATTAGTGTGTCTCTTCCCCAGTCTAAAAACCATGGGTAGCCTGCAATTATTGTGTGGAGTTTAAATGATGGTCTATATGCGACAAAATTGTCAGCTGCTATTATATAATCTTTTATTAAGTCTTTATCTTTATTTGTTTCTTCTAAATGAGCGTCATATACTATTTCACTAATTCTTGTTATTTCTTTGTTTATAATTTCTTTAGCATCTATTTCTTCTATATTATGTTCTAATGAAGCTACAAATGTTATATCTTTTTGCTCATTTGGTTTTATTTCTATTTCATATCTTCCTGGAACTAAATGGTTTTCTTCTGAATTAAAACCTCTTTTTTCTTCTTCTATATAAAACATGTTCTTAAAACTATCATTTTCGTGTTTTACATATTTTCCATCAGATACATTTATATAAATTGGTGTTTCTGTATTTTTGTCTATTATTGTTTTTAATTTTCTATTTTCTTCATATTGTTCTATTTCGAATTCGTGATTATATGAATCTTTATGAAAATCTCTAAAATTTAGTAATGGCGTTAGTATTAGCTTTGTTTGATGGTTGGCATTTAATACCCTATATAATATTGCTACTGTATTTTTGCCATGCTCCATACAAATATATTTTTTTACAATTACATCTTCTATTTTGTATGTGTATATTGGTATATATTCTTTTTCAAATTGAATTAAATATTTATATCCTTCTGATATATATGTTTTTCCTATATTTGAATATATATCATATTTTTTATTATCTATTTCTATACTTTCATCAAGTTTTGATAATATTAAACTTCTTTTTCCTGGTGGTGTTAGTGGAGCTACTAAAAGTCCATGATATCTTCTTGTATTTGCTCCGAATTATAGTAGAACTTGCATACCCTCCTATACCATTTGTTATTATCCATTCTTTGTTTAATCCTTCTTTTAATTGTATATTTTCGTATTTCATTTGTATCTCCTTTTGGAAAGATAAGGAAAGATTTGGGACGCGTCAAAAACTTTCCTTAATTTTCAACTTTTTTTAATCTTAAGGAAAGTTTTCGACGCGTCCCAAATCTTTCCTTATTAATGCTTTGGTCTTACTGCACTTTTTCTTTTTGTTGGTTGTTTCTTTTCTTTTATTTTTTCTATTTTAGTTTCTGTTGTTGCATTTTCTTCTCTTCTCATTCTTTGCTTTATTTTTTCTTCTTTTCTTTTTTGAGTTTTTTCGTCGCTTTGTTTTATAGAATCTATTCTATCTTGATATTTCATTGCAAATTTACTTAGTTTTTCATTTTTTGTATGTTTTAATTTCTCTTTTTTTGGTTTAGCTGTTGTCTTTTTTAGTTTTTTCTTTGTGTCTTTTAGTTTTGAATTTAACATTACATATCTAGAGTCATTTTCCATATCTCTAAATTTCATGTCTTCACATACTAGTTCTATTATTGATGATGCAATTGCATCTGGGTTGTGGCGTATAAATTCTCCATCTATATATGATAGATTTCTTTGTAATAATTTTACTCCTTGTTCCTTTGCTTTTGCTGTATCTTGTTCTACTAAGTCTTGACCTTCTCTATTATATTTTCTAACAAATTCTGGTACAATTTCTCCTGTATCATAAATACAATAATCTATTATTCCTTTTCCTGCGTGTTCTTGTAACGCTTTTATATGTTCAGATAAAGAATAATTGTCTGTTTGACCAGGTTCTGTCATTATATTGCTAATATATATTTTAAATCCTTTGCTTTCTTTAATTGCTTTTGCAATACCTTTTACTAATAAATTTGGTATTACATTTGTGTACAAGCTTCCAGGTCCTATTATAATTGCATCTGCTTGTTGAATTGCTTCTATAACACCTGGTGCTGGCATACAGTTAGATGGGTTTATAAATATTCTATTTATTTTACTTACTTTACTATAAACAGCCTCTGGTATTTTATCTTTATTTTCTATTACAGTTCCATCTTCTAATTCTGCACATATATCTATAGCTTGTAATGTTACTGGTAATACTTTTCCAGTCATGTTTAATACATTCTTACTTTGCTCTACAGATAGTGCAAAATCTCCATATAATTCTTTCATTGCTAATAAATAAATATCTCCAAAAGACATTTCTTTTAGTCTTCCTGAATTAAATTTATAGTTTAATATTCCTCTCATTACTGCTTCATTGCTTGATAAGGCTATAAAGCTATCTTTTATATCGTCTAATGGAAGCACTTCTAGCATTTTTCTTGAATCTGTTGCTGCTTTTCCATAATCTGAAACTGTAACTATTGCTGTTATATTATTTGTATAGTTTTTTAGTCCTTTTAAAACAGAGTCTAATCCTGCTCCTCCACCTATTACTACTATATTTGGTCCTTCATCATATACTTTTTTATTAAATATTAGTGATTTTACATTTCCTTCTTTTGCTTCTTCTCTGCTATCAGTTTCTTGTACGAATAATTCTAATGTTCTTTTTTGCATATATATTATTCCAATAATAACAAATGTGAACCCTATAGCAAAGCTTAATACTATTTTTGCTACTTCTATAAAATTAAGTTCGTTTTCTATAACTATATTTACCATTCCATATGATGCTAGTAAAATACCTATAAGTATTAATACTAGCCATCTTTTCATTTTTGAACCATTACTAAACCATTTAAAAAAACCTTTCATTTTTTTGTTTCCTTTCTTTATTCTCCTATTACTTCTACTTCTAATTCTAGTTTCTTTCCAAATTTTTCGTATACTACTTTTTTCATGTAGTCTGTTAAATCTAGAATGTCTTTTGCTGTGGCATTTCCTGTGTTTACTACAAAACCTGCATGTTTTTCTGAAACTTGTGCTCCTCCTACTTTGTAGCCTTTTAAACCTGCTTCTTCTATTATTCTTGAGGCATAAAAGTCACTTCCTCTTTTGAATGTGCTTCCTGCACTTGGAAGTTCTAATGGTTGCTTTGTTTTTCTAGCAATCATTAATTCGTCCATTCTATTTTTTATTTCATTAGTATTTCCTTTTTGTAATTTTAATGTGGTAGATAATACAATTTCGTCATTTTCCATAAATCTACTGTGTCTATATGAATAGCCTAATTCTTGTTTTGATAATTCTTTTATTATACCATTTCTTGTAATACATGTAACTTTTTCTACTATATTAGAAAATTCGCCACCATAAGCACCTGCGTTCATTCTTACTGCTCCACCTATAGAACCTGGAATTCCTGCTGCAAATTCAAAACCTGTTAATTCATTTTTTTGTATAATTGAGCCTAGTAACGCTAATTTTACTCCTGCACCTACTATTACTGTTTCCCCTTTTATTTCTATATCTTGTAAGTCTATTCCGTATTACTATTCCACGTATTCCTTTATCTTTTACTAATATATTACTTCCATTTCCTATAATGGTAATTGGAATATTTTTTTCATTTGCTAAATTTAGAACATATTTTATATCTTCTACTATTTTTGCTTTTACATATATGTCTGCATTTCCACCAATTTTAAATGATGTATGTTTGCTCATTGGCTCATTTTTATAAACCCTTGACTTTTCTAATTCTTTTGTTAAAATTTCATATATTTCTTCTATATTCAAATTATAACACCTCTTACTTTTATGTATGTCTTTTACTTAATTTTATTCTTATTGTTGCTTTTTATTTTATCATTTTATATCAATTTTTACAATGTTTTTTCAAATTTATTTTATTAATGAATTTTTACTTGCAAATTTTGTAGAATATTGTATAATAGTTATAACATCTTAAGTATAATTTTTATTTTATTTGAATTACAAAAAAGTGCAGTAAGTTTGAACTTACTGCACTTTCTTTTTTAATCATCTAGTCTATAATATTTCGTAACTTTACTGCCATCTTCTTTAGTTGTTTCTTCTGCTTTACATTTTGGTTGCCATGGATATATACTTTTTGTTATTCCTAATAGCAGTAATAATACTATTATAAGTTTTCCAAAAAATGGTTCTACATCTAATAAGTAAGAAAAATATTCCATACTTTCAAGCATATTTTTTCTCCTAAAAAATTATTAAATCTATTATACAATATTTTGTAGATTATGTCAATTTATTTTTTTCTTCTTATTATCCAGCCTTTTTCTACAGCTATTGGTAATTTTATTTTTACTTTTTGCTCTGCTTTCCCTGGATTTATTGTGTTTATTTCTTCGTTAGTTTCTATATCCCACAATTCTTCTATTATACATTTTTCAGGTTCTATTTTTCCTGGTATTATAATTTCTAGTTCGTCGCCAACACTTAATTTATTTTTTATTTCTATTATTGTTTTTTCGTTTTCGGTTTCTATAACTTTTCCGCCAAATTCATATTCTAAGTTATATTGTTTTCCTTCATATTCTTGGAAATCTTTATTGTTTCTATCATTAAAGTAAAATGTTGTTAATCCTCTTGTTTTTGTTTTTTCAATCTCTTTTAGGTATTTTGTATAATCATAGTTATCAGGGTCTTTTATATAATCATCTATTGCGTTTCTATATGTGTTTACTATTGATGCTAAATAATATTCTGTTTTTAGCCTTCCTTCTATTTTTAGGCTGTCTACTCCCATTTCTACTATTTCTGGTATTTCTTTAATCAAACACATATCTTTTGATGAGAATATATATGTTCCTTTATCGTCATGCTCTACTGGCATTAGGTTCCCTGGTTTGTTTTTTTCTTCTACATACACATTATATGCCCATCTACAACTTTGTGCACAGTCTCCTAAGTTTGCACTTCTTCCTGCTAAGAAATCACTTAAAAAGCATCTTCCTGAATATCCAAAGCATATTGCTCCATGTATGAACATTTCTACTTCTAGGTCTTGTGGTTTATTTTCCATTAATTCTCTTATTTGCTCTTTGTTCATTTCTCTTCCGAATTATTACTCTTTTAGCTCCATTATTGTACCAAAACTTTGCTGCATGATAGCTTACTGTATTTGCTTGTGTACTTATATGTATTTCTACATCTGGTGCATATTCTTTTAATATTTCTACTATTCCACCATCTGCAACTATTATTCCATCTACTTTTAATTCATTTAGCATTTGAGCTTGTTTTTTTATTTCTTCGTATGTTTCATCCCATGCATATATATTTATTGCTGTATACACTTTTTTTCCTATACTATGTGCATATTTTATTGTATTTGCTAAATCACTATCTTGCATTTCAGCTCTAGTTCTTAATGAAAGTGAAGATGTTCCTGCATATACTGCATCTGCCCCATACATGAATGCTATTTTTGCTTTTTCAAAAGAACCTGCTGGTGCTAATAATTCTGGCTTTTTCATATTTATTTCCTCCAATTATTTATTCTTCAAATATTATAACATATTTTTTTACAAATATCTACATAGCTTTTGGTAGTCTCCTAGTTACTGCCAGACCATCCCCTACTTCTAAAATTTTTGTTTCTAAATTTGGATTATTTGTTACATCGTGAATATATTCTCTTAAATTTCGTACTGCTGTACGTTGTTTGTGTTTGTTGTAGTCGCTCATTACATAGCCTTTATATAAAATGTTATCTGCTAATATTATTCCATTTTCGTTTAACATTCTTAGTGCTTCTTTTAGGAAGAATGGATATTTTCCTTTTGCGGCGTCTATGAATATCATGTCATATTTATCGTTTAAAGTAGGTAAAATTTCTACAGCATCTCCTTCGTAGATATTTATTTTTTCTTCTACTCCTACTTTTTTTATATTTTCTTTTGCTTCTACTATTCTTACTTCATCTCGTTCTATTGTGTCTATTTTTCCGCCTTCAGTTAAATATTCTGAAAAACACATTGCAGAATAACCTACTGCTGTTCCTATTTCTAGTATTTTTTTTGGTTTTAATTTTGTTAGCATTTCATCTACTACTTCTAAGGTATCGTCCATTATTATTGGTATATGTTCTTCTAATGCTTTTTGTTTTATTATTTCTAATTCTTGTTTGTTCATTTTTTCATTCCTTTTCCCAATTAGGTACTGTTCCTAATTGTAACTTTTTTCTCAATTGGGGACTGTCCATAATTGAGATTTTTATTATATATTATCACTTTTATTGCTTTTTTGCAATTACCAGTTTTATTATTACTTCATTTTGTTTTGACATATTATGTTAAACGTGGTATAATATAGTTATGTATTTGATACTATATCTGATTTACTAAATAGTATCTTTGATATCTTGCTAACCTGCTTTCGAAAGGAGAACTATATGAGAGAATTAATTTTTGTTACATCTGATTTGATATTTTTTATTGGTATCATTGCTTTTATTATTGTGTTTTTAGTAAATATACCGAAGGAGAGAACTACTCGGATTTTTAAAGTCTTCCGAAATTTATGTGCAATTATGTGCATAAGCCAACTTCTATCCATTATGAGCATTTCAGCTTTTACTCTTACACATTTCATTGTTTCTATGTTAATATCATTGATGTATTTAATTGCTGCAGTATATTATCATAAAAATATGATTACTTCTACAAAAGTCAAAGAGTATCTTAAACCTCATCCTATAGATATACCAATAGATGTTGAGTTTAGAGAATTATAGGAGTGATATTAACAGTAACTTATAATTAAGGTTAGCATTTAAGAAACCAGATTAAGCTTTTGCTTATCTGGTTTTTCTATTTCTTCGTTAGGTTTATTTTTAATTTTTTATACTCTACTTCTTTCCAATCTAGTTTAATTCTTCACTTTTCACTATTCACTCTTCTATCTTCTTGCTTCTCTTTCTCTTGTTTTTGTGTCTAGTGTTTTCTTTCTTAGGCGAATATTTTTTGGTGTTACTTCTACTAGTTCGTCTTCTGCTATGAATTCTATTGCTTTTTCTAATGACATTTGTAGTGGTGGTACTAAACGTAGTGCGTCGTCTGAACCTGAGGCTCTTGTGTTTGTTAGGTGTTTTTCTTTGCATACGTTTATTGCTATATCTTCGTTTCTTGAGTTTATTCCTACTATCATTCCTTCATATACATCTACTCCTGCTCCTATTAGTAGTTCTCCTCTTTCTTGTGCATTGTATAAACCATATGTTACACTTGTTCCTTGTTCCCATGCTACTAGTACTCCTCTTGTTCTTGCTTGTATGTCGCCTTTAAATGGTTCGTAACAGTCGAATATTGAGTTCATTGTTCCTTCACCTTTTGTATCTGTTAAGAACTCTGTTCTGTATCCTATTAGCCCACGTGCTGGTATTTTGAATTCTACTTTTGTATGTCCCGCTTCTGCTGGTTCCATATTTGTCATTTCACCTTTACGTCTTCCTAATTTTTCTATAACTGTTCCTATTGATTCATCTGGTACATTTACTACTAGTCTTTCTACTGGTTCACATTTTACACCATCTATTTCTTTGAATATAACTTTTGGGCGTGATACTAATAGTTCAAATCCTTCTCTTCTCATTGTTTCTATTAATACTGATAAATGAAGTTCTCCACGTCCACATACTTCAAAGCTATCTGCTGAGTCTGTTTCTTTTACACGTAAAGATACATTTCTTTCTAGCTCTTTGAATAATCTATCTCTAATGTGACGTGATGTTATGAATTCTCCTTCTTTTCCTGCAAATGGTCCATTGTTTACACTAAATGTCATTGATACTGTTGGTTCATCTATATCTACAAAAGGAATTTTTTCTGGGTTATTTAAGTCACATATTGTATCTCCTATGTTTATATCTGCTACACCTGATAGTGAAACTATGTCTCCTGCTTGTGCTTCTTCTACTTCTGTTCTTTTTAGCCCTTGGTATGTGAATAGTTTTGCTACTTTCCCTTGAGCGTTCTTTTCTGCCTTACATATTGCTATTGGCATTCCAGCTTTTATGCTGCCACGTTCTATTCTTCCTACTGCTATTCTTCCTAGGTAGTCATCGTAGTCTATATTTGAAACTAACATTTGTGCTGGTCCATCTATTTCACATTCTGGTGCATCTATATATTTTACTATTGTATCAAATATACAGTTTACGTTATCGCTTTCTTCTTCTAGGCTCATTTTTGCTATTCCATTTTTTGCTGATGCATATATTACTGGGAAGTCTAGTTGGTCGTCGTTTGCATCTAGTTCTATGAATAGTTCTAGTACTTTATCTACTACTTTTGCTGGGTCTGAACCTGGTCTATCTATTTTGTTTATTACTACTATTGGTTTTAAGTTTAGTGCTAATGATTTTTTTAGTACTTCTCTTGTTTGAGGCATTGGTCCTTCAAATGCATCTACTAATAATAAAACACCATCAACTGTTTTTAAAACACGTTCTACTTCTCCTCCGAAGTCAGCATGTCCTGGAGTATCTACTATATTTATTTTTATTCCATTGTACATTACCGATGTATTTTTTGAAAGAATTGTTATTCCTCTTTCTTTTTCTAAGTCATTTGAATCCATTACTCTTTCTTGTACTTGTTCATTTTCTCTAAATACGTGACTTTGGTGTAGTAAGCAGTCTACTAGTGTTGTTTTTCCGTGGTCAACGTGTGCAATTATTGCTATATTTCTTATATTTTCATTTTTCATTTTTTGTTTCTCCCCTCACACTAGAAATCAGAAGTCGGAGGTCAGAGGTCAGAATTTTCTTCTGAAACTTTACTTCTTACTTCTGTTTTATTTTCTTTTTTATAATTATATTTTCTTGAGCGTAATTTGATAAATTCTCTTAGGTATTTCTTACCGATTAAGCCCCTACAATTCTTTTACATCTCTTCCTTATATTCATTAGATGTTCCTTCTAATTCTTTTATTGAAAGCTCTATTTTTTCATTTTCTTTATCTACATCAATTATTTTTGCATTTACATGTTGTCCTAATTTTAATTCATCTTCTGGTTTTGCTAGTTTTCTTTCTGCTATTTGTGATATGTGTACTAGACCTTCTATTCCTGGTTCTAATTCTGCAAATACTCCAAATGGCATGATCTTATTTACTTTTACTTTTACAACATCATTTATTTGGTATTTCATAGTATTCCATGGATTTGGTCCTTTATCACCATAAGATAATTTTATTCTTTTATTTTCTTTGTCTACATCTTTTATAGTTACTTCTATTTTTTGACCTTGCTCTAATATTTCATTTACATTTGCATTTCTGTTCCATGATATTTCTGATACGTGTAACAAACCTTGTACTATTCCACCTAAGTCTACAAATGCCCCATATGAGCTAATGCTTGCTACTATTCCTTCGTATTTTTTACCTATTTCTACATTGTTCCAGAATTCTTCTTGTTTTGTTTGTTTTGCTTCATCTAATACATTTTTTATCGAACCTATTATTTTATTTGTTTTTGCATCATATTCAGTTATTCTAAATTTTACGGTTTGTCCTTGTAATTTTGAAGCATCTTCTCCTCGTGAAATTCCTGATAAAGAAAGTGGTATAAATACTCTTTTGCATAATACTTCTACAACTATACCTTTATCATTTACTTCTTTTACTGTTTCTTCAAAGATTTCATTGTTTTTTATCTTATTTTCTAATTTCTTTCTTTCTTCTCTTTGCTTTACTCTTTTATATGATAATAATACATTTCCAAGTCCATCATTTTGTTTTAATACATCTGCTGTAATTGTTTCTCCTATTTTAAATTCGTCTTTAGGATTTTTAGTTTCATCATCACTATATTCTTTTTTTGGTATAATTCCATCTGCTTTATAGTGAATGTCAACGAAAATTTCCCCTTGGTTTGTAATACTAATAATTTTACCTGTTACAGTTTTTTCTAATTTTGTTTCTTTTAAAGATTCGTTATATAGTTCTTCAAAAGATTGTTCTTGATTTTCATTCATATTTTTCACCTTACTATTATACATTTTTTAACAATTTTATTATAGTTTATTTGGCTTTTTTTGTCAACATAAATTTAGCAAAAAATTATATTCTTAAAAACATTCTGATATAACTTATTTGCTTATAGTTATTTTCTGACACAAAAAAATCACCAAGCCACTAGTATTTGCCATATAATATGAGTCTCTTTTACTAGTAATATTAGTGATTTTTTGATTTATTTTACATTGTATAATTTATATTTTTAAACCTATTTATAAAGTACAACACGGAATCCATAAGCATCGCTTTTAGTGTACACGAAATTTCCTTCCCTTTCACCTGATGGGTGTTCACGACCAGCATTTCCTTCATTATAATACCCGGCCCCTATGAACAGCACCGTCACGTAACTCACCATTGTAGTCGAACTCACAGTTCTCTGATGTCAATTCAAATACATTTCCAGCCATATCATATATATTATTTTTAGCATATGATGTATTCAAATTTGAGCTTGTTACTGCTATTTTTCCAGAATAATTTCCTTTACTAGTTGAATCTTCGGCATAAGTTTCATCTGTTGTATTTGTTATCCATTGCAATGTTGTGTCCCATGCTGCTCCACTTATTAGAGTCGAACGTACGCCTATTTCTTCGTAGTTTATCATTTTCTTTGATAATGATAGCGCATCATCTCTTTTTATGAAGTTCCATACTCCTACATTTGGTTTTGATACTGGTAATATTTCTCCAGTTACTGGAATATTGTGATCGGTAGTTACACTTTTCCCTGTTCCTGGTATTCCTGCTTCATATTTTGCTATATAAAACCCTCCATATTTGCCAACACTTTGCTCTAAATCTTGAACACTACTATCTTCTGCTTGAACACTAGGGAACATTGGTAGTACTCTAAGATTCTTTGCATTATATTTTCCTGTTGTTGTTTTCTGAAAAATTTGTACAGTATCCCCTTTAGCTTGGGCTACCTTTTGCTCTGTTACTGTTAATACACATGGCACCCATACAAATTCATTTCCTATTGACTTTGTTTCTCCTATTATAGTATATCCTGTGTTCCATGTTCCTTCTGTGTGTGCAAATCCATTTGGTATATATGGTGTGTTGTATTTTCCTCCTACATCTTCTTCTGAATTTCCTTCATCACCTTCTGTTACTTTATTATCACCTATTATATCCTCTATTGGTATTATTTCTTCTTTTCCTTCAGGCTTTACCCCTGTTATATTTTCTTCTTCATCTTTTTTAACGTCTCCATATTTTGAAAATATTTCTTCTAATTTGTCATTTGATATTTTACCATTATTGCCTAGCTGTTCAGTCAATATATCCATTTGTATTTGTTCTTTTATTGTTGCTATTTCCATTTTTTCTCTTGCTTCTTTTGCTTTTGTGAATATTCCGTTATCACCTAGAGTTAGGTTTATTGCTACAGTTGCGAGTATTAGCATTATTATTATGGTTATTACTAAAGTTATTAGTGTTATTCCTTGTGCATGTGCATCTCCTATTTCTATATTTTTTTTATTGCTTTTATTTTGTGCTTTTGTTCTTAGCATTTCACTTTCCCCTTTCTTTTGTTACATTTAACTTATGTTTATTTGTTACTACATTCTATTTTAATAATAACTTATTATTCTGTCAATATGTTTTAAATATAAAAGTGAAAAATGTTTTGAACGTAAATTTTAAAAGTAACTTCCAGTTATTATATTTAAAAATAGAATTTAACTTTACACAAATAATAAATTGAAAGATTAACTTCTATATATTATAATAGAATATAGACGTTTCTAAGGTTTACAGGAGGATACTATAAAAAATACACACCTAACTTTAGAAGATATAAAAAGATATGGTTACACTACAACCATACCTTTTAAACATAAAATAAAAATTTTATTAAAACCCTTAGAAACGTCTTTAATTAAATATGGTATTAGGCAAATGGAATTTAACCTTACACAATTTTAAAAAAAATTCCATTTGTCTTGTTTGCCATGTTCAATTTCTTGTTTCTGTAGTTTAATATTACACTATTTTAGCTAAAAAATCAATATCTACTATAAAAAGAAATGCCTATAACTAGACATTTCTTTTTCAACTGGATTTTACTTTTACAAACGGAATTTACTTTTTTAATTCACCAAAATGTTTTGAAACAAGTTTGGGGTTAAAGTTGTATTTTATATTATTTTTTTATTGAGTGCTTACCTCCAAATCTTATATCTATTTCATTGTTTAATCATCTTCTAATGGAACTCACCTCTATCGCAAATGACTTTCCTAAAAATATAAAAAACACAGTAAGTTTATTCTTACTGTGCAAATTAAAGAACTATTAATTTTATTACTTGCTCTTTTATTGCAAAATATTCTTTTTTATCTTCTACGGCAACACCATGTTGTTTGACAGCCATTTGTGTCCCTTACATTTACTGTTGCTATATTGTTGTTATTACAGTTACAATTGTTATTATTATTTAAAATATTTGCAACTCTTGTTGCTATGTTTTGCATATCTGCATTTGATAGTTGAACTTCATTGTTATTATTGTTGTTGTTTTCTCTACATTGGCAAGTTCTTCTACATCTGCAAAAAAATAATTCTGTTATCCATGCAATTATATATGCTATTATTGTGTATGCTATTACATAAATTAGAAAACTTGCATCAAATGCTGTAAATGCTACTATTAAGTATATTGCGAAAAATGTTAATGCTGTTAAAATTGGGCATCTTAATATTTTTTCTATAACAATTGCAAGTATTATTGTTGCAATGGGAAGTGCAAAAAATATCAAAAGTATATTCATATTAATCTCTCCTTATTTTATGTTTTATTATATAATATGATATTTCTTCTTTTATGTGATTTTACTTGCTTTTTATATTTATTTATTGTATAATATTTATGTAACCAATGTGTTTTTTATAATAAAGGAGGCTTTATGATTAAAGCAATTTCTCACTATTCTTCTAATGCATATCATGAAAGATTACATGAAATTCGTGAAAGAGAATGTTCGGCTTACAGGGATGCTAAAGCTCGTAAAATGATGGAAGAGCTCAAGGGGCAGCGTAAAAGAGAAAATAAACCTTCTCCTAGATGTCCTGTTTTAGTATGCAAAAGAATGAAACATTTACCCTCTTAAAAGCCAACCGCCAGATATCAATTTATATCTGGCGGTTTATTTTTATCTAATCAATTATATTACAAATTCTTTTTATTAATATTCTACTTTCACTAAATATAAAGCATATGGTGGAAGAGTTTTTCCTGCTCTTGTTCTATCTTTTGATTCTATTATATTAGTTATTTCCTCTGATTTTATTTTTCCTAGTCCCACATCTACTAATGTTCCTGATATTATTCTTACCATATTATATAAGAAACCATTTCCTGTAAGTTCTATTTTTATTCTTTCTCCTTCTTCTATTATATTTGTTTTATATATGGTCCTTACACTACTTTTACTACTTGTTCCACTTGCTTTGAAACCTTTAAAGTCATGTTCTCCTTCAAAATATTTAATTGCTTTTTTCATTTCTTCTACATTTAGTTTTACTGGTACATAGTATTCTAAATTTCTATATATAGCAGAACCTTGCTCTCCATTGTTTATAATGTATCTGTATGTTTTTTGTTTGCAATTATATCTACTGTGAAATCTTTCTTCTACTTCTTCTGCTTTTTGTATTCTTATAGATTTTTTTAGTTTTGAGTTTATTGCTACTGCAAACTTTTCTATTGGCAAAGTGCTATTTGTTTTGAAGTTAGCAACTTGAGCAATTGCATGTACTCCTGCATCTGTTCTGCCTGATGCGGTTAGGTCTACTTGTTCACCTGTTATTATTTCTATTGCTCTTTCTATTTCTCCTTGTATATTTAGTTTATTAGGTTGTTTTTGCCAACCGATTGAAATCTTTTCCATCGTATTCTATTATTAATTTTATATTTCTCATATTTGACCTCTTTTTGTGGTCATAAGTTGGAAGATTGGAAATATTTGGGACGCGTCAAAAACTTTCATTAATTTTTAATTTTTTCAATCTAATTAATCTTAATTAATTTTTTTGACGCGTCCCAAATCTTTCCAATCTTCCAACTTCCAACTTCTATTTTCCTTTAAATTTTGATTTTAATCTATTTAATCTCTCACTTTTTATTTGCTTTTCATCTACTAATCTATTTGTAACTATATTTTTTATTAATACTTTCTTTAACACTTCTTCATTTACATCTGCTATTAGTGTACCATCTTTTGCTATTGATATTTTTCCTGTTTCTTCTGATACTACTATGACTATACTGTCTGTTTCTTTTGATATTCCTATTGCTGCTCTGTGCCTTGTTCCTAGTTTTCTTGCTGTTTGCTTATCATTTACTAGTGGCAGAATACATGCTGCTGCTTTTATTTTATTATTGCTTATTAATACGGCACCATCGTGAAGTGGTGTTTTTGGTTCAAATATATTTACTAGTAGTTGTGGAGATATTTCTGCATTTAGTTCTACACCATTTTCTGCTATATCTCCTAGTTTTATATCTCTTTCTATTACTATTAACGCTCCTGTTTTTGTTTTTGAAAGCTCTGTTGCTGCTATTACTATTTTGTATATATCTTCTTTTGTTTTTGTTATAATGTCTTTATCTATTCCAAAAAACTTAGTAAATTTATTTGTTCCTAACTGTTCTAATGCTCTTCTAAGTTCTGGTTGGAATATTACTATCATAACTATAACACCATATGTCATTACTGATGTTAATATATAATGAAGAATATCTAACCTTAGCCATCCACTTAATACTGTAATAACAACAAGCATGGCTATTCCTTTTATTAATTGCCATACTCTTGAGTTTTTAGTGGCTCTTAATAGTTTATAAGCCAAATATATTACAATTGCTAAATCTAAAATTAAGCATATAATTCGTATTGGATTTTGATTTAATTCTTGTATATAATTTACTATATTAATTTCCCAAAAATTATTAATTGTTGTAAAGAAATTGTCTTTCATAATTAACATTTCCCTTCCTTTTTCATTTGTTATAATAAGCAATATATTAAAGTGGCTGCTATGCTAAGTACCATAAGAGCTGCTAATATAATGGCCATTATTCTTACAAATAATTTTGATTTATCTATTTTATTTTTCTTTGACATTTTTTGTCCTCCTTTGTAAAATGTTTGCATTATTATATTATCATATTTTATTTTTTGTTTCAATGATTTGGTTTGATAATCTTAAATAATTTGTTCATTATTTATATTCATATACTAATTTCTAAAATTTCTTTTAATCTTTCGTCTTGCTTACTCAAATATAAATATCCAATTAACGCCTCAAATGCTGTTGCGTGTTTGTAATCTGCAAGGTCTGCATTTTTGGGTTGATGGTGTGCTTCGGCATTTCTTCCTCTTCTTACTATATCTTTTTCTTCTTCGGTTAGACTTTCTTTTATTTTTTCTAAAGTCTCTGCTTGCGCTTTTGCTTTTACGTGTCTTATTGTTTCTATATGTAATCTGTGTGGGTCTAAATTGGTTGAATTTACTAATTTCATTCTTATAAAAATTTCATAAATACAGTCACCTATATATGCCCATACTAATGGTTTCATTAGCTTTACTTCTTCTATACTTCTTTTTCTTTCTATTATGCCTTCTATTTCTTTCATTTTTTATTTTCCTACCTTATACTTTTTCAATGGTTATTCTTCCTAGTTTTCCGCTTCTAAAATCTTCTAATATTATATTAGCTACCTTTTCTTCATCTACGTGTCCACCTGAAACTATTGCCCCTCTTTTTCTTCCTATTTTATACATTATTTCTAGTATGTTTTCATTTTCCATTCTATCAGTATTTTTAAGTTCTTCCTCAATTTCTTCTTTTGAAATTTTATATCTTTCTACTATTCTTGCTTGTTCATTTTCTAATAAATATTTTAATAAATTGTATGCAATATCTACTTTTTGTAATATGTCGTCTTTTATAGTTCCTGTATATGCTAGTTTTAGTGCTATTTGCTCATCTTCAAATTTTGGCCATAATACACCTGGGGTATCTAATAATTCTATTTTTTCATTTACTCGTACCCATTGTTTTTGCCTTGTTACTCCTGGTTTATTTCCAACATTTGCAGATGTTTTTTTGGTAATTCTATTTATGAAAGATGATTTTCCTACATTAGGAATTCCTATTACCATTACTCTTATTGATTTGCCAACTCTTCCTTTATCCCAATATTCTTGCTTTGTTTCTTCATATACTTTTTCTATTTGTTTTATTACATCTTGTACACCTTTTCCAGAGTTAGAATCGACTAACACTGCTGGCACATTTTGCTTTCCAAATTCTTTTACCCATTTTGTATTTTCTTTTTCTTCTGCCAAATCACATTTATTTAAGACTATAACCTTTTTCTTATCTTCTATGTATTTTCTAATATCAGGATTTACACTAGATGTTGGTATTCTAGCATCTAATATTTCTACTACTACATCTATTAATTTTAAGTCTTCTATTATTTGTTTTTTAGTTTTAGCCATGTGGCCTGGGTACCAGTTTATATTTGTTGAATTTTGTCGATTATTGTCCATTTATATCACTTCCTTTATTTATTACATAACTTTTTTATTTCATCGTTTTTACATAAGAACCATCTAGATATTTTTTTATCAAATAATTTATATTTTTCAACATTAAATTCCTGTTTATTTGATAAAATGTGTCCTATAGAGCACCCATTCACACTTAAATAATTAGTATTATAAAAATTATTCTTTATATAAAAATCTAATCTTTTTTTTCTAATTATACAATCATCATATTTTTCGTTTATCTCATCTATATTTAAATAT
>CATLDI010000018.1 GCA_949902805.1 uncultured Clostridiaceae bacterium | reverse complement strand
TAAAAAATAAAATAAAAAAATAATTAATTAAAATCAATTAGCCAAAATGTATAAATTCAAATTTTAATTCAAAGAAAAAATTATAAAATTAGAAATAAAAAATTGAATAAAAAAATAAGCTGGAATTGAAAATAATAAAATCCAACTTTAAAAATTTACGTTATTACTTTTGTAGGAAGAGATAAAAAAAGTTTAAACTTTTGAGTATAGAAAATAAACTCCTTTCTAAATATTTGTAAATAATCCCCTATTTAAAAATAAAAATAATACTCTTCCTACATATTATTATATATAACTTATCTATGATAAGTTTCATTATTAGATATTTTAAAAGCTCTAAATAATTGTTCTAGTAAAAATACTCTAATTAATTGATGCGGAAATGTCATTTTTGAAAAACATATCTTATCATTAACTGTACTTAAAAATTCATTTGTCATACCAAGACTTCCACCAATTATAATAGTTATATTACTATTAATTAAAGAAATATCATCAATTTTTTTAGAAAATTCTTCAGAAGTAAGTTGCTTACCTGTTAAATCTAAAGCTATTACATAACTATCTTTTTTTATATGTGAAGAAATACGCTCACACTCTTTGCACTTAACATCATAAAGTAATTTTTCGCTTTCATTTGTAGGTAATTTTTCATCTAATAATTCAGTAATAGTTAAAGAACAATATTTTGAAAGTCTCTTAGAATATTCATCTATAGCATCCTTTAAATATTTTTCTTTTAATTTACCCACACAAATTACATCTATATGTAACATAAAATCACCTTTCTATCCAATATCTATCATTGGACTTACATTATATCTATCTGCAACACTTAACCTAAATGAATCATTATTAATATTATTTTCAATCAAATGGCCTACAACAGTTTTATATGCAAGTTCAGGAAAGTTATTTTCCTTACTTAAATGGCCTAACATTACAGTATTTAAACCGTTTTTAGCAAGATAAGAAATAGTTTTTCCTGCAACATCATTAGATAAATGTCCATTAGGTCCAGAAATTCTTTGTTTTAAAGGATATGGATATCGAGAACATTTAAGAACATTTAAGTCATAATTAGCCTCAAGTAAAACAAAACTACTATTAGTTAAATTTTCTACAATTTCATTTGTCATATGTCCTATATCTGTTGCTATACTTATTTTTTTATCTTTGTGATAAATATTAAAACCACAAGGATTTGCAGCATCATGAGGAATACTAAAAGGCACAATACATAAATCACCAATATTAAATTTATTAAAAGTGAAATATTTAATATTTTCTTCAGCCAATTTTTCTTTGTGTTGTTTTAAAGAATCCCAAGTCTCCATATTTGCATATACTGGAATATTATATTTTTTTGAAAATGTACCAATTCCTTTTGTATGGTCTGAATGTTCATGTGTTATTACTATAGCATCAATTTGAGTAGGCTCAATATTTATACTATTTAAAGCATCTGTTATTTTTTTAGCACTTTCACCTACGTCAACTAATATTTTAGTATTTTCTGTTTGAATAAGTGATGAATTTCCGCTACTACCACTATATAAACTGCAAAATTTAAACATCTTTTATTTCGTCCTTTGCTCTATTTAAAATATATCTTCTTCTATAACTCTTTGAATATTAGCCCCTAATTTTCTAAATTTGTCTTCTATATTTTCATAACCTCTATCTATATGATAAATATTTGTTATAGAAGTTTCTCCACTAGCTACAATACCAGCAACAATAAGTGCTGCACCAGCACGAAGGTCTGTTGCTTCAACTGGAGAACCATAAAGTTTATCTACACCAGTAAATACTGCAGATTTACCTTGATTTATAATATTAGCACCCATTTTATTTAGTTCATTTGTATATTGAAACCTAGATTCCCAAATACCTTCATTAATAATGCTTGTACCATTTGCTAAGCTTAAACATATACCTATTTGAGGTTGTAAATCAGTAGGAAATCCTGGATATGGCATAGTTGTTATATTAGCACTATTTGGTATATTGTTTGTCCAAACTCTAATAGAATCATCATGTATTTCAACATTAGCACCCATTTCAATAATTTTAGCAGTTAAACAATCTAAGTGTTCAGGAATACAATTTTTAATTAAAATATTACCTTTAGTTGCAACTGCAGCAAGCATAAAAGTACCAGCTTCAATTTGATCTGGAACAACTGAATATGTAGTATTACCAGATAATTTTTTTACTCCATTAATTTTTATTGTATCTGTACCAGCACCACGTACATCAGCGCCCATAGTATTTAAAAAATTTGCAAGGTCAACAACATGAGGTTCTTTGGCAACATTCTCAATTATTGTAGTACCTTCAGCTAAAACACTAGCAAGCATAACATTAATTGTTGCCCCAACAGATACTTTATCTAAATATATATGTGTTCCCACAAGTTTCTTTACAGAAGCATTAATTTTTCCTTCTAAAATATCAACAGTTGCACCCAGCAACTCAAAACCTTTTATATGCTGATCTACAGGTCTTGAACCTAAGTTACATCCACCAGGAAGACCTACTACAGCAGCTTTACATCTACCTAAAAGAGCACCAATTAAGTAGTATGAAGCTCTAAATTTACTTGTTAAATCAATAGGTGTATTAAAGTTTGAAATATTTCTGGAATCAATAGTAACTTCATTATTACCATTCCAAGTAACCTTTGCGCCTAATGCCTCTAATATTTTACAAGAAATTTTAACATCACTAATATATGGAATATTACTTATTGTACAAACACCATCTACTAATAATGTTGCTGGAAGTATTGCTACTGCTGCGTTTTTTGCTCCACCAATTGCTACTTCACCAGAAAGTTTAGTACCACCTTTTATCACTAATTTTTCCAAATATATTACCCCCAAAAAATTATATTATCTATTATATAGGTCGTTATCTTTAGCGACCAAGTGGCATCAATCCACTTTATTATAATATGAAAAAATCGATTTGTAGGAGCGATTTTTTCATAGTTCTTCGAGCGATAGCGAGGTAGAAATAAGTTATGCATTAATTAATCGCTCCTTTTATTCTTTTAAATTAATAATCGTTTAAAAAAATAGAATATTAAAAAATATTCTATTTTCTTACATAATATATCACAGTTTATACATTTTTACAACTATTTTTTTGCAGTTAGTATATTTGTATTTTGTAATAATTCAATCAATTTAAATTTAAATTTAATTTCAGAAGAACTTTTATCAGAAATTATACTATATTCTTCTTCATTCAATTCACTTTCTAAAAGTTCCTTAGATTCTTCAGGAACAATACCAGAACTTACATTTACAAAGCATAGAGGTGGAAACATTACACACCACCAGTTTTGTCCTTTGCCACTACCTATTTTTACTCTTAAAGCATCATAATATCCCGCTGGTATAGAAATATCACCATAGTGTTTTGTAGGAAAATCAAAATTTCCTATTTCAATACTAACATCATAATCATACCCATTATCTATAATAGTTTTTTTAGCTATATTATAAAAATCATCAGTATGAGTTTTAGCAATTTCAATTGCTTCTTTCTTATTTTTAGCATCAAGCGATATTTCATTCATATAAGCAATTAAATTATCCCTAACAATATACTTTAAATTCTGATCTTCTGAGCTATCACTATTTGCTATTACATGAAGCCTAAAAATACTATTTTCTAAATCACTCGAAACAGCCATTACATAAGAAATAGCAGATACAAATATATAAATACTTAATAAAATTATCAAAATTAAGGAATATTTTACTTTTTTGGAACATATAATATTTAATAAAGTTTTCATACAAACCTCCAAATTTTTTTATATTCTTAGAAAAGTCATCCACAATAGTTAAGTTAGCTGTTTGAACGTTAGTGACTTACAGATAACTTATGCATAGTGAAACGAAGAAGGTGAATTTTCTTAGAAGATAATTATGGAAGAATTATATTTTCTTATGTGGTTTTACCACTTAGAAAATTCTATTCTTGCTTTTATATTTATTAAAAGTATTTACAATAAAAAAATAAATATACATATTTGGAAAACATTTATAAAAAATTTAAGTATAAATTATAAATATGTCGAAATATAGCGAAAAGTTTATTTGTAATAATCTTGACATATTTGTAATGAAATGGTAAAATTTACCAGTAAGCAAAAATAAAAAGGTAAGATTTTGTAAGAGCTTCACTAAATTAAAATATGAAAATACTTGCAAAATTTTTGCCAAAACAAAAGAGGAGGATATATCAAAATGAATAATCAAAAGAGTAAAATTTTAAAATTATGTAGTTTTTATGTAAGTGAATGGCACTTAATTACAATGCTACTTCCTTACATAAACAAAAAAATTAATGAAGAAGTAGAAATATCCACAATATTAGAAAATAACATAGAAGAAAATGTAAAAACACTTGTAGAAAAATTAAATATAAAAAATGCAGAAAAAATATTAAAAATTAATTGGAAAAACGAAAGCCAAAAAATCGAAAATATGATAGAAAGTAAAAAAGAACAATTAATTATAGTAAATGGAAATAAAGAGTTTATAAATAAAGCAAATGAAGAAATTGAAAACTATTTAAAAGAAAATAAAGAAAAACTAAAAAATGTAAAAATTAAAATAGTAAATTGTTATGAAATAGTAGAATTTAATGGAAGTATAACAGAAATTTTAGACAATCATGACAAAATACTAAACACATCAGGCGAGAAAGAAATAAATGAAGTATTTGAAGATTATAATAAAAAAGAAAAAATAAGCTAAAAAAGTAGAGACGTAAATATGCGTCTCTTTTAATTATATAGAAACAATTCTAACAAAAATACTTTCTCATATTATATGTTTGACTAAAAAATAATTAAATAATATAATAAGAAAAAAGGAAGGAAAATGAATATGAATGATAAATATTTATTAGTAAAAGAAAAGCTAAATAAATACGGACAAGAACATTTATTAAAATTTTATGAAGAATTAACAGATACGGAGAAAGAAAAATTATTAGAGGATATATTAGAAATAAATTTTGAACAAATTGAAACATTATATAAACAAATAGGAGAAGAACAAAAAAGTAAAGAAGATATAATAGAACCAATAGAATATATAGAAAAAGAACAATTAACACAAGAACAAAAAAATTATTATAATAAAATAGGAGAAAATAGTATAAAAAATAATGAATATGCTGTTATAACATTAGCAGGGGGACAACGGTACAAGACTCGGACATAACGGACCAAAGGGCACATATGAAATTATACCAGAATTACACAAAAGTATATTTGAAGTACTTGCAGACACAATGAAAGGTTACTGTAATAAATATGGAGTAAAAATTGCATGGTATATAATGACAAGTAAAGAAAACAACACTCAAACAATAGAATTCTTTAAGAGACACAATTATTTTGAATATGGAGCTGGAAATATAAAATTCTTTATTCAAACACAATTACCTATGCTTAGTGAAGATGGAAAAATATTATTAGAATCAAAATCAAAAGTAAGGAAAGCAGCAGATGGACATGGTGGAATATTTAAAACAATATTAAATACAGGTATGTTAGAAGACATGAAAAGTAAAAATATTAAATGGATATATATTGGTGCAGTAGATAATATTTTATCAAAAATGGTAGATTCACTATTAGTAGGTATTACAATAGATAAAAAGCTTTTAGCAGGAGCAAAAAGCCTAATAAAAGCTTACCCAGAAGAAAAAGTAGGAGTTTTTTGTAAAAAAAATGGAAAACCATCAGTAGTAGAATATACTGAAATTTCGAAAGAAATGGCAGAAGAAAAAAACGAAAATGGAGAGCTTAAATTTAGTGAATCTCACGTATTATGCAACTTATTTAATATAGAAACAATTATACAAATGGCAAATACAAATTTTAAATATCATGTTGCACATAAAAAATCAAATTATATAGATACAAATGGAAATTTAATAAAACCTGAAAAGCCAAATGCATATAAATTTGAAAATTTTTTATTTGACGCATTTGAAAGGTTAGATGATATAGCAATATTAAGAGTAAAAAGAGAAGAAGAATTTGCACCAATAAAGAATGATGAAGGTGTAGATAGTCCAGAAACAGCAAGGAAGTTATATGATAATTTTAAAAATAAGAATAAATAATAAAAAATGAGATTAAACTGTAGGGGCTAAATCGGTAAGGAATACCATATAAGAATAGCAAATTTCGTCCAAACATTGAAGGAATTACCATATAAATTTAAAATTAGCCACCTTCTACAGATAATAATTAATACTATTTTTAACTATTATTGTTAATAGTATAAATATTTTAACAAGGAGAAGAAAATGGAATATAAAGAAAAATATAAAGAATGGTTAGAAAATCGATTTTTTGATGAAGAAACAAAAAGAGAATTAAAAAAAATAGAAAATGATGAAAAAGAAATAGAAGATAGGTTTTACAAAGAATTAGAATTTGGAACTGCTGGATTAAGAGGAGTAATAGGAAGCGGAACAAATAGAATGAATAAATATACAGTAGGAAAAGCAACTCAAGGATTAGCAAACTTTATAAAAAAAGAAAATGCTGGGGAAAAAGGAGTTGTAATAGCATATGACTCAAGAAATATGTCCAAAGAATTTAGTGAGTGTGCAGCATTATGCTTAAATGCCAATGGAATAAAAACATATGTATTCGAAAATTTAAGACCAGTTCCAGAATTATCATATGCAGTTAGAAAATTAGGAACCATAGCAGGAATAATGATAACAGCAAGTCATAACCCAGCAAAGTATAATGGCTATAAAGTATACTGGGAAGATGGAGCGCAAATAACATATCCAAAAGATGAAATGATTATAAACGAAGTAAAACAAATAAAAAACTATGAAGAAATAAAAACAATAGAAAAGAAAACAGCCATACAAGAAGGTTTATACAATATAATAGGAAATGAAATTGATAATAGTTATATAGAAGAATTAAAAAAATTATTACAAAATCCAGAAATAATAAAAGAACAAAGAAATTTAAGTATTGTATATACACCTTTACATGGAACAGGAAATATACCTGTACAAAGAATATTAAAAGAAATTGGGTTTGAAAATATTAATATAGTAAGTAAGCAAGAAAAACCAGATGGAAATTTTCCAACAGTAGTATATCCAAATCCAGAAGACAAAAAAGCATTTGAACTAGCATTAAAACTAGCACAAGAAAAAAATGCAGAAATAATACTTGCAACAGACCCCGATGCAGATAGATTAGGAGTATATGCAAAAGACTCACAAAGTGGAGAATATAAAGCATTTACAGGAAACATGTCAGCACTATTAATGGCTGAATATATATTATCTCAAAAGAAAGAAAAAAATACACTTTCACAAAATGGTGTAATTATAAAAAGCATAGTTTCTTCTAACTTAGCAAAACCAATAGCAAAAGAATATGGCATAAAACTAATAGAAGTATTAACAGGGTTTAAATATATTGGGGAAAAAATTAAAGAATTTGAGCTATCAAATGAATATACATATGAATTTGGATATGAAGAAAGTTATGGATGCTTAGTAGGAACTCATAGCAGAGATAAAGACGCTATAGTAGCAGTAATGATTCTTTGTGAAGCAGCAGCATATTATAAAAAGCAAGGATTAACATTATGGGACCAAATGGTAAAAATATATGAAAAATATGGATATTATAAGGAAGAAGCAATATCTATTACATTAGAAGGAATAGATGGAGCTGATAAAATAAATTTAATAATGAATAATTTAAGACAAAACCCACCAAAGAAATTTGCAAATTATGAAGTAGAAAAAATAAGAGACTACAAAACAGGTGAAATAACAGATATAAAAACAGGAAATAAAAGTAATACAAATTTACCAATTTCAAATGTATTATACTATGAATTAAATGATGATGCATGGATATGTATACGACCATCAGGAACAGAACCCAAAATAAAATATTATATAGGAGTAAAAGGAGTATCATTTAAAAATGCCCAAAATAAATTAGAACAATTAGCAAAAGAAGTAAAAAATCAAGCTTAAGCTTGATCTTTTACTTCTTTTATAAAAGTTTCTATTTTTTCTTTCAAAGCCTCATCATCAGTCTTATAAGTATTAAGAAAAGGAATAAGTTCATTAGAAGTACCAATTTGCAAATCTTTTTCATTCACCTGAAAAGCAAAAAGAAAATCAGAATTCACAGTTAGCTCATTGTCAGGTATTTTACTACAGGTAAATTTACTAAAAGGTTTTATACGCTTAATAACAGAGCGTGGTGCTTCATGAAAATATTTAACTTTTGAGAGCTTATTAGCATACGGAAAATAAAATTTTCCATCCCGTTCAACAACTACAAGAACAAAATCAGGAATAACATCAAAAACATTAACTATTCCATAAGTTTTATAAAGTTTTGACATAAAATATCCTCCTTCAATATGAATACAGAATAAATCATACAAGTTACATAAAGATTATAACATTACAAAATAAAAAAGTAAAGACTAATACTACTAATTAATCTTTACTTTTTTATTTATTCATTCTCTTCTTTAATTGCTTCAACTTCTACATTTTCTTTAGTTCCAGCTAATCCTTCATAGAAACATACAAATGTTACCATTATATAAGGCATTAACCAAAGCATACCAATACCAAATGTAAGTCCAGCAAGTATTGCCCAACCAATAAATGTAAGTCCTAACCAAAAGAATCTCCATCTGTTACCTTGCATTAATTTTTCGCTCTCTTCTACAATTTCTTTAGCTGTTTTATTTTCATTATCATATAAAATATAATAAGATAAAGAATAGTAATAAGATTTAACAACTAAATATATTAAAGAAACAATATATCCAATTACTCCAATTATTGTAAGACCTGCAAATCCAGTAGTAGCGCCTACAGATTTAAATGCTACACTTACACCAGCTCCAACTCCTGAAAATACCATCAACATAATAAATACAATTATTAATACAATTGGTATAATTAGTTTCAAAATCATGTTTCCGAAAACAAGCCAAACATTTTTAAAGTTAGAGAATCCTAAACTTAGAAAATCTGCGTAAGAAACCTCTTCATTTCTCTTTAATTTCAAAAAAGTAACTAATAAACCATAAGAAATAGGTAACGAAACAATTGTTACAAGAAGACCTCCTACAAATGGAATAAATCCTAGAACAAATCCAATTCCCCAGTTTATAACAAGGTATACTAAAGTTATTAAAGCAGCTTTTCCCCATTTACCTCTTAAACTCTCACGAGCATGTGCTCTTAATTCTGATGATGTCATAAAACATTCCTCCTTTTATTTCTACTTTTATGAAAATATTTTATAACTTATTTCTACATAAGTCAATAAACTATATTAACATTAAATTTAGTATTAAAATTTTATATTAGTATTCACAACTGAATATACTTTTAGAATGTAGGGGATAGCTAACAGCCGTCCGTGCTTCAACGAATTTGCTTAAATAGAATATTAATTCTGCGGTAATTTCTTTAAAGAGCGAACAGCTAATAGCTGCCCCCTATATATATAATAAATATTAACTATGAATATTAATAATTTTATGCTAATAAAGATATAATTAGAATAATTTTATTCATAGTATAAAGCAGAAACTATATAAGTTCAAATAAAATCTCTAAAATAATTCATTATAAAAAATAAAGCCTATTAGGCTCTATTTTCATTTTGAATATATTCAATTTTCTCAAACTCATTTTCCAAAATATCTAAAAATATACTTGCAATATCTGGGTCAAATTGTGTACCATTACATTTTTTAAACTCATCTTTTACTATATCAATAGAAAGAGAATCTCTATAACTTCTCCTAGAAGTCATAGCATCAAAAGTATCGCTAACAGCCACTATTCTAGCCATAAAAGGAATATCTTCACCCTTTAAACCATAAGGGTAGCCTTTTCCATCATATCTTTCATGATGATGAAGAACAATTGGAATAATATTTTCAAAAACTTTCGAATTTTCTAATATATGAGCTCCAATCAAAGGATGTTTTTTTATTTCGTCATATTCTTCAAACGTTAATTTTGAAGGTTTTAATAAAATATTATCAGGAATACCTATTTTACCAATATCATGGAATAAGCCACCTACTTTAAGAATTTCTAAATCTTCTTTAGAAAGCCCCAATTTTTCACCAATAAGAACACTATAGCATGAAACCCTATCTGAATGCCCTCTAGTATAAGCATCTTTAGCATCAACTGTACGTCTTAAAGTTTCTATAGAAGCCAATCGTTCATTATTATTTAATTCTTTTAACTTATAAATATCATTATTATAAATTTGTTTAGTAGTATTAATTTTAAATTGCAAATCATAAAAACAATTATTATAACTTTCATTATTAATGCCATTACGAATTTGAAGAATTATATAAATAATAGACATAATAGCTATTAAAACAATACTTATTATAAAAATAATACTTGCAATATCAAAATTAAATATAAAGCATAAAACAAGTAACATTGGTAAAATAAGTAAAGGTAATAATTTTAATATTAATTTTGTATAAAAAGATATATATATAACTTTTTTATTTAAAATACTTATGCTACGAGTGCGTAAATTTTTTTCAGAGTAATTTAAAATAGTATTATAATAAAAATCTGAAAAAATATAAAAAATAGTACTTGCAAAAACATTAAGTAAAGAGACAATAATAGCACTTTTTTCTTTAAATAAAATTATAATAAACAATGAAAATATAATATTAAAAACAAACAAAAAAGTAGGAAAAACAGTACAAATAAAATAAGTTTTATCACAACTAATATCAGTTATATTTTTACTATTAATATTTATATAAAGCATAAATATAGAAATTATAAAAACAATAAAACCAATAGAAGTGTTCAATATAGAAAAATAAGCACTAAAATTAAAAGGCATCAAACAATAAAATGCCATAAATAAAATCAAATAAATTGACAAATATAAAATTAAAGTTTTACTTATAATTTTATTAACCATCATTCCAAAATCCTATTTCCCTAATTTTTATACATTATACAAGTTTTAATAAAAAAAATCAAGAAAGAGTTAAGAAAGAATTGGGACGCGTCCAAAACTTTCCCCAAGTTGTCAATAGGGACGGAGCTTTTTGACAATTTTATTGTCACTAGGGACATTCTTAGTAAGTTTTTTATTATTAAGGAGTGTCCCTATTGACACAATAATTGTCAAAAAGCTCCGTCCCTATTGACATTTTAATGTTTAATTAATCAAAAAGAGGAAATAATTTAAATAAACAAAGGAGGAAGTATATGTATAGGTATAAAAAATCAAAAAATAGTAAATTAAAAAACATATTAATAATATTTGCAATAATAATTCTAACAGCTATATTAGCAATAATATTATATGAAATGTATGAAAAAATAAATGTATACAATTATGAAGAAAATTTGAGTAGTACAGCAACAAGAACAATACAAACAGTAGAAGAAGTAAAAGCTGAAAGCAAACAAATAGCAGATACCATAGAAAGTGTAACATCTTGCGTAGTAGGTATATCAAAAATAAAAAATGCAGGTAGTACAATATTTCTAAAAGACGGAGTAAGTAATTTAGGCTTAGGAACAGGTGTTATAGTATCAGAAAATGGATATATATTATCGAATGAACACGTTACAGGAAGTAAATATAGCAATTGCTATATAACATTAGAAAATGGAAAAACATATACTGCAAACGTAGTATGGTCAGATAGCACAATAGATTTGTCAATATCAAAAATAAATATAAAAGGACTGCCATATGCAAGTTTAGGAGATTCAAACACAGTAAGAGTAGGGGAAACAGTATATGCAATAGGAAACCCAATAGGATACGAATTTCAAAGAACAGTTACAGCAGGAATAATAAGTGCTGTAGATAGAACAGTAAGAATAGATGAAGATAACAAAACAACATATATGGAAGATTTAATACAAACTGATGCTACAATAAACCCAGGAAATAGTGGAGGACCTTTAATAAATCCAGAAGGGTTAATAATAGGAATAAATAGTGTAAAAATAACATCAGCAGAAGGAATAGGATTTGCAGTGCCAATAAATATAGTAAAACCCATAATAGAAAAATATATGAAAGAAGAAAAATTCGAAGAAGCTTCACTAGGCATATTTGCATATGACAAACAAATCATACCATATATAAACAGCGACATAGATATACAAAAAGGAATATATGTAGCGCAAATATCATTAGACTCTCCAGCAGCAAAAGCAAAATTAAAAGAAGGAGATATTATAACTAAAATTGATAATTTAGAGTTAAATAAAATGTGTGATTTAAGGTGCTATATATATACAAAAGCACCAGGAGACGAAGTAAATTTGACAGTATATAGAAATAAAAAAGAAGTTCAAATAACAATAAAATTAGGAACAAAATAAAGTGTCCATTTGGAACAGGTACAAATGGGTAATAACATCCCTTTTGGGACATTAAAGAAGATAAAAAAGGAAGGAATAAAAATATGAATAATTCATTATGGATAGCAAGTGCAAATGAAAAGAAAAAAACATATAAAAGTCTACAAGAAGATAAGTATGCAGATGTATGTATTATAGGAGGAGGCTTAACAGGTCTTACTACAGCTTATTATTTAAGCAAAGCAGGTAAGAACGTTATAGTACTAGAAAAGGATAAAATAGGTAACCATACAACAGGAAATACAACAGGAAAAATTACAAGTCAGCATGGTTTATTTTATGACTATTTAATAAAATCTGTTGGAATAGAAAAAGCAAAACAATATTTAGAAGCAAATGAACAAGCAATAACTAATATTGAAAAAATAATAAATGATGAAAAAATAGAATGTGATTTTGAAAGAATGGATAACTTCGTTTTCACTCAAAATAAAAACTATGTCCAGAAAATAAAAGATGAAGTAGAAGCGGTAAAAAAATTAGGTTTTAATGCAACATTTACTACTAATATAGAAGTACCATTAAATATAAAAGAAAATAACAAAGTAGAACAAGCAAAAGAAGAAATAGTAGGAAAAAGTAGTGATGATATATGTATTTCAAAAGAAGTCCTAGGAGCTATTAAATTCCCAAACCAAGCACAATTTAATAGTTATAAATATATTATAGGTCTTGCAAATAAAATAGAAGAAAATAAAGGCGAAATATACGAATATTCAAAAGTAATTGATATAAAAGGCGAAGATGATATATATGTTATAGAAACAAAAGATGCAAAGGTAAAAGCAGAATATGTAGTTATAGCATCACATTATCCAATTATAAATTTTCCAGGATTTTATTTTATGAAAATGTATCAAGAAACATCATATTTAATAGCAGTAGAAACAAATAAAGAATTATTTAAAGGAATGTATATAAATGCAGAGGAACCATCAATATCCTTAAGAACAGCAACATATAATGGAAAAAGAATCTTATTAGTAGGTGGAATGAATCATAAAACAGGAGCAAAAATCGATTTAAGAAATGCTTATGAAAAATTAGAAAAAGTAGCAAAAAGGATATACCCAGATAGCCAAGTATTATTTAGATGGAATACGCAGGACTGTATAACACTTGATAAAATACCATATATAGGCGAATTTTCTAACTTTATGCCCAATGTATATGTAGGAACAGGTTATAAAAAGTGGGGAATAACATCTTCAAATGTAGCCGCAAATATCATAACAGATAAAATTTTATACAAAGAAAATAAATATGAAGAAGTATTCAATTCAAAAAGGCTAAAACCAATTAAAAACTATAAAGAATTAGGAAACATGTTAAAAGAAGTAAGTTATTCTTTACTTATAAATAAATTAAGAAAAGAAGATGAATTAATAAAAAATATAAATAAAGGAGAAGGAAAAATAGTAGAAATTGAAGGCAAAAAAGTTGGAATATATAAAGATAAAGAAGAAAATATTTATGCAGTAAAACCATATTGCACACACTTAGGATGCGAACTTTCATGGAATAACTTAGATAATACATGGGACTGCCCATGTCATGGCTCTAAATTTGCCTACGATGGAAAAAATATATATGACCCAGCTATAAAAAGCTTAGAAAGAATAAATATATTTTAATAAAAACAAGATTAAAATTTTCTATAACTATCTTCTTAGGAAACTTTCCACTATCAAGGATGACTTTCCTAAGAATATAGAAAAATCCCAATTGTATTTAACAATTGGGATTAAAAGTATTTTAAACTCGTTTACTTGCAATATCAATTAAAACAATTTTTATATCTTCTGAATCAAGAACCTCCTCATTAATTTCTAAAGAAAATTTTGAACCAGAGTTATTAAAGAAATAATATGTTTCAAACGGACTAAATAATTGCTTAGATGAATAAAATTCGTAAAGCTTTGATTCTGGAATAAGTACCTTGTTTTTAGTATAATATGATAATGTTTTAAGAAAACAAATAGAATTTTTATCATACTCGTAAATATGAATATAATCTAATGCAAAAATTCCTTCAATGGTATTATCATCATAAATAGCAATATAGCCATCTGCTTTAATAAAGTCATATATCCGATATACTGCGTTATATACTTTTATCATAATGTTACCTTCTTAGGTGTTATGTAATGTAATAAGTTTAACATAAATTAACAAAAAATGCAAATTTAAAAAAATTATAAGAAAACTATTGAAAAATAAAAAAAAATATGCTATTATATATAAGCATTTAGAAATAATGCATTAATTCGAGGTGTAGCGCAGTTGGTAGCGCGCGTGGTTTGGGACCATGAGGTCGCAGGTTCGATCCCTGTCACCTCGACCATATAAAAAATAACTACGCTAGTAGTTATTTTTTATTTATATTACTAGTACCCGTAGTTTAGTTGGATAGAATGGCAGGCTACGAACTTGCAGATCGGGGGTTCGAATCCCTCCGGGTACACCATTGCTTAAATGCTAGTTCTCAAGCTAATTTGAGAACTTTTTTCTTCTTTTGAGGATTTTTCTTTAAAAAGTATCGTTTCACTTGTGTAGACTTACTTTCAGCATTTTTTGCTTTCCCCTGAAATTCCTCAAAATTTACTCTTGCAAATTCTTTTTTCTTTCGTTCTTTTGACACATTCTTTACTAATCTCACTAACATGATATTTTTCAAAATCTACCATTACATGATTTTTAATAGTGTTTATGTATGTTTCTACTGTTTTTAAACTAATTGTTTTATTCGTAGTAGGATTAACTTGATTCTTTTTCCAATTAAGCCATTACTTTGCTATATTGGGGAATAAAGTATAATCATCTGCCAGTATTTCTATTTTCCTTTTAGCTTTTTCCTCATTAAATTCAGTAAATTTATTTAGTTCTGAGGAACATTCTTCTGTAAATACTTTAACATTAGGATTTGTACTAATCCTTTTAATATCAAAATATACATCAGTAATTAATTCATCTAATCTTTTTATTGCCTCTTTTTCACTTCTTGCTGTTCGAGAAAGTCTTGGATTCTTATCAACTCCTTCCATAATTGAATTAAGGGCCAATGTTACTCTTGACTCATAACTATTTCTTTTTTTCTTATTGTAACTGTTCCTTTTGATGCTCTTTGTCTATTTATTTTTCCCATGATAACTCCTTCCAAATAAGTTTAAAAAATATAAATAGTTCAAGGGAACAAAGCTTAATACCTAAACATATCATATCACGTTTAAAACAAGAAATCAGCCCTTTTTGGTAATTATTAATAATCATAGTCACAATACTCACCACAGTTCTCCTCAAACCATTTGGGTAACAATTCTTTATTAATAATGATTTTTCTTTTAAATCTAACTGCTGGAAAACCTTTTACTTTAACTAATTGCAACATTAAATTTCTACCTATACCTAACATTTCTCTTGCCTCATCTACAGTTAATCCTAATTTTGTATTTTCTTCATTTGTTGTCAATGTAGATTTCCTCCCTTCTTTAAATTAGTAAGAGTAAAATTTATCTCTCTACTAGATAAGTTCTAAAATATTGTTCAAAACGTAACCATTTTTAGAAAATTTTTTAAATTTTATTCTTCCACTAGGTAAATGCCGCCATTTTTCTAAAAATGAGTAATTTTCTAAAAATTTCTTAAATATTTTACCCTTCACTAGGTATATGCCATCGTTTTTCAAAAAAGGGGTAATTTTCTAAAAATTTTTTTAAATTTTTTTATTTACGATTTTACTCTCTACTATGTATATGTCATTCAATATCCAAAAGTCGGAAATTTTTTGAGAATTTTTTAAAACTGATTCAATTAAAAAACAGTTTATATTAATTTATATACTTTTATAGAATTTTTTGATATAATCTGTGTTAGACAAATAGTAATTTATAAGGAGGATTAAAAATATGAAAGGCAAGAAAAAAATAGGAGTAGTCATTTTCGGTATAATATGTGCAGTAATAATAGGAGTTTGTCTAATAATACAATTTGTTATTAAGCAAGAAGATAAAGAATTGCAAAAAGAAAGTGAAAAATTAGAAACACTAACTATCAAAACTGAAAGTGGTATTGAAATAGAAACAGAATATTCTAGTTTTGATAATAGTAAATTTTATTTAAAAATTCCAAAAAGTTTTAAACAATTAGATTATGAAACTATTACAACAAAATATAATGGTAATGTTCCTAATATCGTATTTTCTAATGATGAAACAACAATAAATGTGGCAGTTAGTTTAACGGATAATGAAATGAGCAACACACAAATAAAGTCTTATAAGGAAACTATGGAAAATTTACTTAAAAATAATAGTGAAATAATAATTAGTGATTTATATGAAGTGGATAGTCATAACATTGGTAAAATAAAATTAATTAGTAAAGCACAAGATACAAGTATTTATAATAATATGATTTTCTTTTCATATAATGGAAAATTAGTAATTGCTACATTTAACTGTACTACGGAATTACAAAGAGAATGGCAAAGTGTGGGTGATTTTATTATAGATTCATTATTCTTTAAAGAGTAGCGACAACTTACAAATTATAGAGCAGATAATTGTGGAGGTGGTAAAAATAAATTATTGGTGGTTTTGGTTTATTATAATCTTTTGTTGTATAATAATACCAAGAAGAAATAAATTATATTTAGGAATAATGAAAAGAAAAAAGAAAGGTAGGAAAAGGAAAATGCCACAAGAAATGATAAAAGAATTTATGAACAAAGTTTGTACCATTAGTTTATTTAATGAATCTTTTGGAGTAACAGGTAAAATAGTTATGATAGAAGATAACTGGATAAAAGTTGAAGAAAAAAATGGAAATAGAATGATTAATGGAGATATGATTCGAGATATAAAATTAATGCCAGAAAAATATCAAAAGTAACTGCAAAATTACAATTTCAAGAGGTGTTAGGAATGAGCAAATATGAGCCATTATGGAGATATTTAAAAGAAAACAAGAAAGACAGTTATAAATTATCTTATGAAGAAATTAAAAATATTTTAGGATTTGATATAGACCATTCATTTTTAACTTATAAGAAAGAAGCAAAAGAATATGGATATGAAGTAGGTAAAATATCAATGAAAGAAAAGACAGTAATTTTCAAAAAGATATAACTAGAAATTACAATTTTTATAACTCTACTAATCGTTGTTTTCCTCACTCAACGATTAGTATGTTTACTTTTATATATAAAGATTTTACAATAATATTAAAGGAGGGCAAGGTATGGAACAAGCAAAGGTAGGAAAATTCATTGCTGAATGTAGAAAAAATAAAAAGATGACACAAGCAGAACTTGCAGAAAAGCTAAATATTACAGATAGAGCAATATCAAAGTGGGAAACAGGAAAGGGTATGCCTGATTCTTCTATAATGCTTGAACTATGTAATGAACTTGATATTAGTGTAAATGAATTATTAAGTGGGGAGGTTATTAAAATGGAAACTTATAATCAAAAAGCAGAAGAAAACTTATTGAAGATGAAAAAACAAATTGAGAAAATGAGAAAAAAATTTAGTATAATTTCTTACATATTTGGTACAATTACAATTTTAATGTTTATAGGAAATATAATATTAAATTCTATTTATCGTGATAGTTGGGATAATTCATTATATCGTGCATTGGGGTTGATAATTAGTTTTATAGCTTGTATGTTTTGGTTTGGAGCAAGTGCTTTAAATTTTAAAGATAAAAATGAATAATAAATTACAATTCATAGGGCAGGTAATTAAGTTGAAAATTATCTGTCTTTTATGGTATAATCAAAACATCAATTAGGGAGTTATCACTATAAAGGAAAGATAAAAAACACATTCTGGTTGGTAGTCCAGAAGCAATATAAAATATTACCTATTTATTAGTAATAAAGATAATAGATATATTTTAGATATATTTCAATGCTAGAATAAATTTAGCATTGAAATTTTTTTATGCAAATTTATAAATTTTAGGAGGAAAAAATATGTCAAAAAAGGTGATTTTAGTAATTATTGTAATCATTCTATTAGGAGGAATAGGCTTTCTTTTGATTCCCAAGGAAGAAAAAACAAAAGTAGGTAACCAAGTTATTGGAGAATTAAAGGATAACAAAATAATATCTTCTAATACAAACAATACAAATGAAAAAATGGTATATGTTGAACTAGGAAAAATAAGCAATTTTGACAAAGGCTATTATTATATTAAACATGATGATAACAAAGAAAATATAAAATATTTTGATTATTCTGCAAAAAAAGAAATTTACTTGTGTAACAAGCCAAATTGTAAACACGATACAGAAGATTGTAGCTCATATTTAGATATGTCAGAATCAAATGATTTATTTGTATATAATAACTATTTATATTTAATATCAGGTACTGGAAGTGTGGTAACAGTAAATCTAAATTTCGGAGAAGATAGCACATCTTTGGCTCAAACAGGAGGGCAGGCACCTATCATATATAGAATGAATTTAGATGGTACAAATAAAACAAAACTATTTGAATGTCCATCTGGAGTAGAACTTACTTCAAGTTTCATATTTGAAGGAAATAATTTATATACATTCTTTTTGAAAAGCAAATTAATAGAAACTGGAAAATCTTCTCATACATCAATGGAAACAAACCGAGATTTAGTAAAGATAAACTTAGAAACAAAAAAATATGAAGAAATATTTAATAGCAAAAACAGAAGTATTATTCGGAATATATAATGGAAAGATAGTCTGGGAAGAAATTGTATATAAAGAAGATCCAGAAAAATTTTTAAACAATGCTAATAAAGACTTAGAAAACTTAAGAAATTCTACTAAAAAAATAAAACTTTTTGATTTATCTAACAAGACAGAAACAGAGATTTATCAAGATGTTAATAAAAATATAAATGGCATACAATATGCAAATGGTAAAGTTTATTTTGTAGCAGATAAAGGACAAAAAATAGAGTATATCGATTTAGAAACAAAACAAAAACAAACATTATGCGATTTACCAAAAGGAGGAGTAAGTCTAAATGGAATATATGATAACAAATTACAATATTGCTATTACACAGGAAGTGAAGCAAAAATAGATAAAGCGTATTATATAGACTTAGAAACAAAAGAAAGCAAAGAATTTAAACTATTTGATAAAAATAGATATTTGGTAGAAATATTAGCTGAAAATAAAGATTTCTACTTCGTAAGAACAGGATATGAACTAGGTGCAGAATATTCAACTTGGGCAGGTACAAAGCAACAAGACATAGAAAAAGAAAACTATGGATTAATAAAGAAAGAAGATTATTGGAACTCAAAACCAGAATATATAAGTATGAAAAATACTTAAAAATATAAGGAGAGAAGTATGTTAGAAGTGATTAATTTAAGCAAAAGCTATAATGAAAAAAAGGCACTTGATAATATAAATTTTAAACTAGAAAATGGATTAGTAGGATTACTTCGGACCAAATGGAGCAGGAAAAAGTACATTAATGAATATTATAACAGATAACTTAAATGCAGATATAGGAAAAATACTCTGGAACGGACAAGAAAGTAATGTATTAGGTGCAAAATATAGAGAAATATTAGGATATATGCCACAACAACAAGGTTTATACAATGGATTTACAGCAAAGAGATTTTTAAATTACATTGCAGTATTAAAGGATATTCCAAAAGAAGATATAGAAAATCAAATTGAAAAAGTAAGTAAAAGTGTCAATTTACAAGATGAACTGAGTAAAAAAATTGAAATGTATTCTGGAGGAATGAAACAAAGATTATTAATCGCAGCAGCCATTATAGGAAATCCAAAACTACTCATCTTTGATGAACCAACAGCAGGACTAGATCCGAAAGAAAGAATTAGAGTGAAAAAATTAATGAGTGAACTTGCAAAGGATAAAATAGTTATAATTGCAACACATATAGTTCCAGATATAGAAAACATTGCAAACGAAATTATTATTCTAAAAAATGGAGTATTAAAAGAAAAAGATACACCAGAGAAATTAATAAAGAAATATGCGAAAAATGGAAATTTAGAAGATGTATATATGAATATCTTTGGAGAATAAGGAGGAAAATAGAATTTGAATAGAACTATTAAATATGAATTCTTAAAAATATTTACAAGCAAACTATTTTTATATACATTAATAGCATTTATATTAGCAGATATTGTAATACTAATTTATACTGGAAATATTGTAAAAAAAGATGAAATTCCATATTCAGCATATAAAATCTTAAATGAAGAACTAAAGGACTTGCCAGAATCAGAAAAAGAAGAACTAATAGGTAGAGAATATGAAAGAAACAATGCTTTTGGCATCATAACGAATATAATAAATAATAAAAATAGTGAGAGTGAATATATAAGAGAATTTGCAGAAAATTTAAAAAGTGAGAATAAAGAACTTTATGATAAATACATAAATGAATACGAGAACAGAACTTATAAATATACTGGAGATGAAACAAAAGAATCCCAATTTTTTGAAGAAATCAAAAAAGAATATGATGAATGTAAAAACTATAAAAATACTATTACTGGAATTTTAGAAAAAGCAGATAACCTAGAAACAATTTGGGTTTTCCAAGAATCAGAAGATGACTTTTCAAATAAAAACATAAAAGATACAGCAAAAAACTATGAGAAAATGCTTGATGTAGAAGTACATTATATTCCATCAAAAGGAATTGAGAGTTTTACAAAAATGGGAATAACAGATATTTTTATAGTTCTTATGATATTTGTAATAGCGACTATCATCATATATGAAGAAAGAGAAAAGAACTTATTTCCACTTATTAAAAGTACAAAGAACGGAAGATGCAAAACAATCTTGTCAAAAATATTTGTAATGTTTATTGTAATTTTGGATATTTCGCTAATTTTATATGCTATAAATTTTATTTATTATGGAATGACAATAGGATATGGAGATTTAAGTGCAAACTTACAATCCATAAATACATTTATTTATTCCACATTGCAAATAAGTATAGGTGGGTATATTGCTTTATTCTTAATTACAAAAATAGCTGTATTTTTTATAGTATCACTCATGATATTACTTGTTTCTAATTTAGCAAAGAATAATGCTTCAAATTACATTGCTTTAATTTTAATTTTTGGTATTAGCTTTTTGTTATACAAAACAATAGATCCCATTTCAAAATATAATGTATTTAGAGTAATTAATATTATAAATTTAATAGAAGTAAATAGTATCTATAAAACATATATGAATCTAAATATTATGGGAAATATGCAAAATGTATTACATTTAAGTCTATTTTTTGCTATAATATTATTGTTCATATTTGGATTTGCAAATAGTTTGATTTTTACAAAAAGAAAAGATTTAGGACTTACAGAAAATCGTTTATTAAAAAGACTAAAAAGCATTACAATAATTAAGCCTAAAATATTTACAAAAATTTTTTGGTGTGAGCTTTATAAAATGATGATAATAAATAAGGTACTTATTATTCTTCTACTTTTTACAGCATTTCAAATATATAGTATGAATAATGCAAACAAAAATATTTCTTTTAGTGAGAATATATACAAAAATTATATGAAAACATTTAGTGGAAAACTAACAGAAGAAAAAGAAAGCATTATACTCAAAGAAAAAGAGAAATTTGAAAAAGCAAAACTTGCAATAGAGAATATAGAAGAAAAAGTACAAAATGGAGAAATAAGCAAAGAAGAAGCAATAAGATACAAAGAACCATATAATGAAATTTTAAGTAGCGAAGAAATATTTTTGAGGATAATAGAACAATATGAACATATAAAAGAAAATCCAAAAGCAGAATTTGTTTATGATACAGGATATAAGGAATTATTAAGAGTAAATAAAAATGCTTTTATAGAAAGTGATGTTTATTTAATTGTTATGGCAGAAATAGCTTTTTCAGTCATTGTTGTAATGGAATATAAAACTGGAATGAATAAGATATTAAATACAACACCTAAAGGAAAAAAAGTAACGGCAAAAGCAAAAATAGTAGTTTGTTTAATTACAGGGTTAATTATTTTTATAATTAGCATAATACCAGAGATAATTAAAGTAGGGCAAATATATGGATTTGACAATATTACAGCAAGTATAACAAGTTTAAGATATTTTGACAATTTACCTTCTGGAATTAGTATATTAGGGTTTACAATTATATGCTATTTGGTAAGATTTATAATGTTTATTAGTATAGTATTATTTATATTATGGATCTCATTAAAATTAAAAAATACAACTTATACTATATTGGTCGCAAGTACAATAATGCTAATTCCTATAATAGTAGCAAAGTTAGGTATTGAATTTTTAAATATAATAAGTGTAGATAAAATGCTAAATTTAAGTAAAATAATACTTATGGACGGAAACTTAAAATGGTTATATATAGCCATTCCAAGTGTCATTGGAATATATAGTTATAAAAAGTTATTAAGGAAGGAGTAAGTTATAATTATGAATAGAATTTTGGTAGTAGAAGATGAGTTCCCAATAGTAGACTTAATAAGTATTGCACTAAAAAATGTAGGCTATGAAGTAGACTATGCTTTAGATGGAGAAAAAGGAGCAAATTTGATAGAAACAGGCAAGTATGATTTAGCTTTGCTTGACATTATGCTACCAAAATTTAATGGATATGAGTTACTAGATTATGCAAAAACTATGGAACTTCCTGTTATTTTTATAACAGCTAAAGGTAGGCTTAAAGATAGAACAAAAGGATTAGATATGGGAGCAGATGACTATATTGTTAAGCCATTTGAAGTAGAAGAACTAATTTCAAGAGTAAATGCAGTTATTAGAAGATGCCATAAAAAAATAGAATTAGGAGATATACAAATTAATTTAGAAAGTAGAATCATAAAAAAACAAGGAAATGAAATAAAACTAACACCAAAGGAATTTGATCTATTTATATATTTATATGAAAATCAAGATAAAGCACTAAAAAGAGAAGATATACTAGAGAAAGTATGGAGTGATGAAGAATTGGATTCTCAAACATTAACACTTCATATACAAAGAATAAGGAAAAAGCTAGACTTAAATGATAGACTTAAAACAATTCATGGAGTAGGCTATATTTTTAGGAGGGAATAAATGAAATTTGGTGTAAAAATAGTTATATCTGTTATAGCAATTATTTCAGTTATTTTCTCTATTGCAGGTATAGTAATCATAAAAAGTAATTTTAAATATTCATTTGAAAAAGCAATTAATCAAAGTATAGATTCTCATACCTTAGAAAGATATGGGATAGAAAACAATATATCCACTAATATTGAGAAAAATGGAAATATATCAAGAGAAAAATTAAGCAGCTATGCAATCAGCCTTGTTTCATATTTAGGAAATGATAAAAAAATATCAATTTATATAGAAAATGAAAAGATATATTCTAACATTGACATAGATGAAGAAAGTTTAACTTTTTTAAGTAAAGCAAATGATGTAAAATACATTATAAAAGATATAGAAAAGCAAAAATATATATTAGTATCTTCAAGTGTAGAGGTAAATAGCCAAAGGGTAATGCTTATTAGTAGGTACGATATAACAGATGTTTTTACAGAAAGAGATAGGCAGGTTCAGTTTTTTTATAAAGTAGATACTGTAGTTATTGTAATTTCATCTATTGTTATATGTATGTTAGCAATATTTTTAACTAGACCAATTAGAAAATTAAATGAAATGAGTAAAAAAATAACAAAAGGATCGTATGACGAGAGGGTAAATATAAAATCGAATGATGAAATTGGAGAACTTGCCAAAAGTTTTAATAAAATGATAGAAACAATAGAAAATAAAATAAATGAATTAGAACTTTCAGTAGAGCAAAAAGAAGATTTTATTACAAACTTCACACATGAATTAAAAAATCCAATGACATCTATTATAGGTTATGCAGATATTTTAAAAAGTGGAAAATACGATAAAGAAACAAATATAAAATCTGCAAATTATATATTTAATGAGGCAAAAAGATTAGAAACTTTAGCACATAAATTAATGGACTTAATGGAACTTTCAAATGAAACTGTTAAATTAGAAAGCATAAATGTAGTATGGTTTATGAATGATCTATATAAAGACATACATGAAAGTTTAGGAGAGATAGAGCTAAAATTAGATATAGAAGATGGATATATAATGGCAGATACAATATTATTAGAAGATTGTTTAAGAAATCTAATAGATAACAGTAAAAAAGCAAACCCAAAGGATAAAATTATAAAAGTAATAGGAAAAAATGAGCAAGATAAATATAAAATTTCAGTAGAAGATAAAGGCTGTGGAATACCAAAAGAAGAAATACCTAGAATAGTAGAAAGTTTTTATATGGTAGATAAAGCAAGAGCAAGAGAAAATGGAAGAAATGGTATTGGGCTTTCAATATGTGAAAAAATCGCAAAAATTCATAATACGAAACTTATTATTGAAAGCGAATTAAATAAAGGAACTTGTGTATCATTATACCTGGAGGTGGCAGATATTGAAAAATAAAACAATTTTGATATATATATCACTTATATTAATTACTATACTTTCATTTGCCATCCCTAAAATAATAACAAATATACAAGATAAAAAAATATTGTCAGATAAATATACGATAAGCAAAAAAATACACACTTTAAATGAAAATGCAAAAAGTGTAGAGCTAATAGAAAAAATGTATAGCAAGTATAATATGGATAAATATAATGTTCAAGTTTCAGATATTGTAAATGCAGCAGAAACAACAATAGTAAAAGAAACAGAAGGAGATGTGAATATTCAAATTAATGATGAAAATATAGATTACACATTAAATAAATTTGGGGAACTAATAAGACAAAACATTATAGAGAAAGATTTTTTTAATCAGTTTTCATCAAAGTTTATTACATATAGAATTTGGGATTATGATAATGGAAAGATACAGTATAAGCAGGTAAAAATATTCACACAAGATTCTTTAGATGAAGCTATTGCAAGTATGGAAATAGAAAATGAAACAAATAAAATTATAGCATATACAGTAAAAACAGAATATTCTGAAATAACACAAAAAGTATTATTGGAATATGCTCAGTACTTAGAATTATATAGTATATCTGATGATTGGGAATATAGAGATAATGAATTAAAGTCTAAAACAGTAGGAATAAAAATAATAGGAGATACTGATGATAGATATAATTATGTAAAAATAGTTCCTTTGGAAGAATAAAAATGATATAAAGAAAAAATGCAACTGGAAGCTGATAGCATTTTAAGAAGAACTACACGACAATTAAAGATGAAGAAAGATAAAATAATTCAAGACTTGCAAAAAAAGCTAATTTGAGAGAAGATGACGCAGAAAATGTATATGATATTGGGGTGAAAATAATTACTGGAGAAATAAAAAACAAATTAAAGCATCCATTTAGAGGTCAAAATTAGTGATAGAGTAGGAATTTGAAATATAATTCCTATTTTCTATTAAAAATTGATTATAAGTAATTTGAAAAGTATATGATTTTAATGTTATAATTATCTCGAGAAATTACAATAAGTAAAGGAGAAATATTTATGTCAAGAGTGATAAAAAATAAAGAATTAGTAAATACAAGACTAGCAACTAATTATGGAGGTTGGATGTATTGTGATAAATGTAATGAAAATATAGGTTATTTATGTTATTCAACTTATGATAAATTAGAATTAAAATATAAATGTAACTGTGGAAGTCAAGGAAGTGCAATAATAGATTTTGAAGATAGCAAGATAGGAAAAGAGTGTAATGATGAATTAATCGTCGTAAAAAATAGATTTTGTTGTTCTAAAGATAATGAGCCTTTAATTACAATACTAGATAAAAAAGTGGATAGTTATGAAATGAAAATTACTTGTAAATCTTGTAATCACACATATAAAAGGGAGGTGAAATAAATGAATTTCTTATTAACATTATTGATTGGAATTGTTGCAGGAGTAATAGATGTATTACCAATGATAAAAATGAAAGTTGATAAATACTCAACACTATCAGCATTTGTATATTATTTAATAGTTCCTTTTGTTATCTTTGGGATTAATTGGTTTGGAAATTTGTGGTGGTTAAGAGGTGGAGTAGTTTCTATACTTATGGCTATTCCAGTAATTATTCTAGTAGCGAAAGAAGATAAAAAAAGTCCAATAGCAATGACAATTATGTCTATCGTTTTAGGAAGTATTATTGGAGTTGTAGGGAATTTCTTGAACCTAATGTAATCGATAACTTACAAGTTATAAATGAGACAGAAAAATGTATTATGTAAAATGTAAAGTTTGAGTTGCATTTTGCATTTTTTCATAAAATGCAACTGAAAGTTGATAGAATTTTAAGAAGAACTACACTACAATTAAAAATGAAGGAGGAGTAGTCTAATGAAATTTGGAGAAAATTTATATAATTTAAGAAAAGCAGCTAAAATGAGCCAAGAAAAATTAGCAGAAAAAATGGATGTAACAAGACAAAGTGTATCAAAATGGGAGAATGGAGAAAGCTATCCTGAAATGGAAAAGATAATGAAATTATGTGATGTTTTTCATTGTAAAATAAACGATTTGGTACACGAGGACATGACAGACATAGATTCATTAGATGAAGAAATAAAAATGAGTGTAGTTAAATTTAAAGAGGAAAAACAGAAAAAAATCAAAGGAATAAGCAAGGCAATATATGTACTTGCAAGAATTGGAAAAATAGCTGTTACAATAGCAATTCCAATAATAGTATTTTTGCTAATAGTTACACCTATATTCATAAGCCATATAGAATTAAAGGATAACACTATTGTATTTAAAGGATCAAGAATTGATGATAAAATAACTATAACAGAAGAAAAAGCAAATGATGGTGTAGCTTTACAATTAAAAGCTAATGGTGTTTTAATTGCTAATGAAAAAAGTCAAGATGTAGTCTTACAAATGAAAAATATATTAGAAAATAATTCTAAAGTACAAATAATAGTTTTCCTAGAATTAGGTTTTGGATGTTTAGTAATTTGTTTAGTATTGTACAGAATGACATTAACTAGATTAGAAAAACTATTTATAAACATTAATCAAGGAGATACTCCATTTACATTAGAAAATGTTAAATACATTAAAGAAATGGCAAAACTTATGATTATAGCACTTATACTACCAAGTGGTGGAGGAGTTATATTTGAAAAAATACTAGGTGCTGATTTAGGGGTAGATTTTGAATTATTTGATGTAATACAAATATTATTCTTATTTGGTATATCATATATATTTGAATATGGATATGAAATACAACAAGATACAAAAGCTAAAATGTATGGGGAGGTATCAGATAATGAATAAAATAGGATTTATAAAAGAATTATCTAAAGAAACAGGATATGATGAACAAAAATGTATTTTGATAAATAATGTTATAGAAAATTATTTTATATTTGGGAGAAAGAATAAAGATAAAATAATTCGAGATTTGCAAGTTAAAGCTAGTTTAAACGAAGATGATGCAGAGAATGCATATGATATTGGGGTGAAAATAATTACTGGAGAAATAAAGAATAAGCTAAAACATCCATTTAAAAGTCAAAATTAGTTTATTAAGTAGGGATTTGAAATATAATTCCTATTTTCTATTAAACATTAATTATAAGTAATTTGAAAAGTATATGATTTTAATGTTATAATCATCTCGAGAAATTATAAGTTATCGCTTACTTTAGTTTTTAAAATAGCAAGAAATAAGAGTATATCGTAAATTTCAAAATTATGGTATACTCATTATTTTTATTGTGCAAACAATAGGGTTCAGTTCATTTTAACTGGTTTCTTTTCTTAAAATAATTATATCTCCCATATAATTCTCCTAATAAAATAGCAGAATTAACTCTAAATTTATTTATTAAATCTCTATTCGCAATAATAAAATTAGATTGTATTATAGATCTATTTTCCATTACTCATACA
>CATLDI010000017.1 GCA_949902805.1 uncultured Clostridiaceae bacterium | reverse complement strand
ATTTTACTCCATAATTTTCTTTTTGATAAAATTCTATTACTTTTAGCTTAAATTCATTTGAGTATTTAGACATAAAATGAACCCTCCTTATTAAACTTATTTTGTCTAATAATTTGGGTTCACTTCAAACTTACTACTATTTTTGTTTTTGATTTTAGTTACTCCTCTCTAGCCATAATCCAATATACATACCTAATATAAATATCATAAGAAATACAAAAAAATACACTCCACTCTTATTATCATCAACTGTAAAAGCTACTAATGTTGCTTCTTTATTTGATATTTGATACTCTGCCTTTAAGGTATTGTCTTGTTCAGTTTTAGATTCTAAATAAAACCGGCCTGTATCTTTTGAGTCTGGATAAGACATATCGTATCCGTCTGGGAGTTTGTATTCTCCCATATTGCTTGCTATTTCATTTGCAACTTCATTTGAGCTTTCCAATGCCTTAGAATAGGTTTTTGTTGAGCAGCCTGTTAAAAACATGGCTATTACAAGGACAGATAAAAATAAAATTATTTTCTTTTTCATTGCTGTTTCCTCCATTTTATATAATATTGGTTTACAAGTTGAATATATTATATCATTTTTTATCTACTTTTTCAATAGTTTTACATAATTCTCCTGATATATAATTAGAAATTTGCTTTTTTTTATTAATTCTTTTATAATATAAGAGAATTATAAAAATAATATATTCTTATATTAACGAAAGGATACATGAGTATTTTATGCAAATTTTAAATGTTGAAGAAAAATATAATAATAAAAAACTTAGTACTTATTTGTTAAGTATATTTCCTTTATTAAAACGAAGTACTTTATTTAAGGCTTTGAGAAAAAAGGATATTAGAGTTAATAGTGTTAGAGTTAGTGATGATGTAGTAGTTCATACTGGAGATGAAGTAAAGGTATTTATTACAGATGAACTTTTATGTGTAAGTAATTTTACTCTTGATATTATTTTTGAAGATAGAAATATACTTGTAATAAATAAGCCTGTTGGTATTGAGGTTACTAGTAATGATGCTTCCGAAATTTCTTTGCATTCGTTGTGTAGAAAATATATAAATGGCTTTATTGAACCATGTCACAGATTGGATAGAAACACTACTGGTCTTGTTTTGTTTGCAAAAAATCAAGAAGCACTAGATATTTTACTTGATAAATTTAAAAATAAAGAAATTGAAAAACATTATATTGCAACTGTATATGGCATTCCTAAGAAAAAGCATGAAAGACTTGAAGCATATTTATTTAAAGATAGTAAAAAATCTTTAGTTTATATTTCAGATGAGCCTAAAAAAAGATATCAAAAAATTATTACTTCATATAAAATAGTAAGTGAAAATAAGGAAAACAATACTTGCATTTTAGATATAAATTTAGAAACTGGTAGAACTCACCAAATACGTGCACACCTTGCCCATATAGGCCACCCTATTATTGGAGATCGGTAAATACGGAATAAATGAAGTTAATAAAAAATTTCATCAAAAAACTCAAATGCTTTGTAGTTATAGTTTGAAATTTAATTTTAAAGATAATAGCAGAATATTAGATTATTTAAAAGGTAAAGAAATTAAATTATGATGGTAAATAAAGATATTTTTTGGGGTCGCCGAAAAAGTGGCGACCCCTACAATGTTTTTTTTAATTTTCATTAAATATTCTCTCAAATTCGCTTTCTATTATTGTTTCTTTTTCTAATAAAGTTTGAGCTACTTCGTGTAGTTTATCCATATGGCTTGATATTAGGGTTTGTGCTTTTAAGTAGGCTGTATCTAGTAATATTTTTACTTCTGCACCTATGGCATCTGCATATTTTTCTCCTAATAATTGTAGCTCATATGGGTCTTTTTCTGTGTTTATTGATATAGTTCCTACTACATCACTCATTCCATATATTGTTACCATTTCTTTTGCTATTTTTGTTGCTACTTCAAAGTCGTTACTTGCTCCTGTTGATATATCGTTAATTACAATTTTTTCTGCTGCACGACCTGCCATTAGCACAATTAGTCTTTCTTCCATTTCTGTTTTTGAAATGTAGTTTTTATCTTCATTCGTTTTGTTCATTGTATAACCGCCTGCCATACCTCTAGGTATAATAGAAATTTCTTTTACAGGCTCTTGTGTTTCTAGGTATCTACTTACTATTGCATGTCCTGCTTCATGGTATGCGGTTAATCTTTTATCTTTTTCTGAATATACTCTACTTGTTTTTTGAAGACCTATTGTTACTTTTTTAAATGCTTCTTCTATATCTTCTTGCTCAATTACTTCATGTTCATTAACAGTAGCTAGAATTGCTGCTTCATTTAAAATATTTGCAAGCTCTGCACCTGTTAAACCTGCTGTATCTTCTGCAATTGTTTTTAATTTTACATTTTCTGCAAAGTTTTTACCTTTACTATGAATTTTTAATATTTCTTCTCTTCCACGTTTATCTGGAACATTTATTGTTATTTGTCTATCAAATCTTCCTGGTCTTAAAAGTGCTTTATCTAGCATTTCTGGTCTGTTTGTTGCTGCTAGTACTATTATTGTTTCGTTTGTATCAAATCCATCCATTTCAACTAGTAATTGGTTTAATGTTTGGTTATTTTCACTTTCTGCTCCATTTCCAGAAGAACGTCTTGACCCTATTGCATCTATTTCATCTATAAATACTATACATGGTGCTACTTTTCTTGCTTTTTCAAATAGCTTTCTAACTCTTGACGCTCCAAGACCTGCAAACATTTCTATAAATTCAGAACCACTCATTGAAATAAATGGAACTCCTGCTTCTCCTGCTATTGCTTTTGCAATTAGTGTTTTACCTGTTCCTGGCTTACCATATAGTAAAACTCCTTTTGGTACTTTTGCCCCCATTTTTGTGAATTTTTCTGGCTCTTTTAGGAATTGTACTATTTCTATCATTTCTTGTTTTTCTTCATCTAAACCTGCTACATCATCAAATTTTATTTTTTCTTTACTAGTTTCGGCATCATATACTTTTCCTTTTTCACCTAAACCTTGCATTTTAAATATCATAATAAATAATGCTATTATTACAATTGTTGGTAATAGTGAAAATAGAGTTTCTGATATTTTTAAAATTGCGGGTTGTGGATTTTGTATTAACTCTATATTATTTCCTTCTGCTACTTTTTCTTGTACAAGTTCAATAAATGCTTGTGTGTTTGGAACTATTGAAGCCTTTTCTTCTTCTATTCCTTTCACTTTAACTTTTAGGCTTGTACTTCCAACTGTCATTTCGATTTTTTCTATTTCTCCATCTGTTATTTGTTTAATTAAGTCTGTATATGGTATTTTATTATCATCAGTTTTATTTTTTGATAACATCAAATATGCTGTAATTCCAGCAAGAATTATTACAACAATTGAAATTATTATTCCTGCTATCATATATTTGTTATTCTTTTTGTTGTTTTCTTTATTGTTTTCCATTACTTTTTTCCTTTCTTTTTTATTAGAGGTTGGAAGTTGGAGATTGGATATTAGGGTAATTTCTTCGAAGAGCTGGTCGCCCATCCCTACATATTATGCATTGTCTCCTTGCGGTTCGCCTTGTAATCCTTCTTTTTTGCTTTCTTCTCTTTCCTTTTTTTCTTGCTTTTTCTTTTCCTTTTCTTCTTGTTTTTTTCTTCGTTCTCCTTCTTCTTTTTGTCTTTGCTCTTCCTTTTGCCTTTCTAATTCTTGTTTTACTTTTTCTTGTTCTTCTATTATTTTAGCAAGTTCTTGTCCTCTTTTTATTATATCCGATTTTATCATTAATATTGATGCAACAATATATATATAAGCAACTGCTATATACATTATTTCAAAATATTTTATTTCAAATCCAAATAATGCTTGTACCACTATATACAATAAGTTCAAAATAACAGGTAAGGTAAGTGCGTGTATTGCTATTTTTAGCATTGGAATATATTTTATTCTTATTCTCATTATTAAGGCTGTAACATATCCTATTGTCCCTAATATTAAAGCATCCATAAGTGTACTTATTAAGTAAGCTATAAATAGGTATATATATGACATTATATATATTCCAACATATATCATAATCATATTAGAGCCTGACAAGTAGTTTAATATAGTTTCTTTTGTCATATCTCCTATTTTATAACTTTGCACTAGCTTTTCATACGTATATGTTATGGTTCCATTTCCTAAATTTAAAATCATTTTATCAGATAAAAGTATAGCTCCTGTACTATGCTTTTCTAATTCTGACTCATATGAGTTTATTTGTTCATTAGTTATTTCATTTGTATCTATAATAAGTATATCAAATGCATTTGGAATATTTGTTAGTTTTATAGGTTCTACTGTTTCTACTGTTAATTTATTATTTGAGAAGCTTAAATTTGGTATTTCATTTTTGAAATATTCTATTCCACTGTTTATATCTTTTGATACATCATATACTGAAACTGCTGTTACTATTAATGTAAATATAGCAATTAATGTTACTATATATTTACAAATATTTCTAAAAGGTTCTACTGCCATTTCTGGATATTTTTCGAAATCTTTTATGCTACTTATGATTTTTTTTATAAAAGAATTTTCTTTGGTTTGCATTTTTGTGTTTCCTTTCTCAAACCGAAGGTTTGTACTGTTTTAGAATAGTAATAATTATAATTTGTAGAGTAACCTTATGTGTTTGTATATATTAAAATCAAAATTGAAGCCCGACAGCCCTTCTAAGACAGTTGAATACCCCTTGTCTCGGAGGGTTCGATTTTTATTTTAATATATACAAATGCATAAGGTGGCTTATTTTAAGTAATTTTTTCGAAGTGTGGGCCGCCGAAGGCGGCGACCCCTACAGTGTATAATAATTCTTATTTATTTTTCTATAATTTGGCCCTCTTTGGTGTCTTTTACTGTGTAGCCTTTTTCTTTTAATAAATCTCTTATTCTATCAGATTCTGCCCAGTTTTTATTTTCTCTTGCTGTTTTTCTTTCTTCTAGTAATTTTTGTATTTCTTCTGGTATTTCTTGTTTTTCTTCTTTTTCTAAATATTCTTTAGAGTTTGCTAAGTCTAACCCTAGTACTTTATCAAATTCTAAAAGTAATTTAGCAAATTTGTTAGTTTTTATATCATTTCTTGCTACTTCCCATACTATTCCCATTGCAAGTGGCATATTTAAGTCATCATTTATAGCTTCAATAAAACGATTTAAATATTCTTCTACTATTTTATCATCTACTTCATTATTTGACTCTTCATGTCTTAAATAACTTTGACGAAGTCTATTTAATGATTTTTCGCTGGCTTCTGCTCCTGCAAATGTAAAGTTTAATTTTGTTCTATAATGTGCTGTATAGCAGAATAATTTATATGCTAATGGTTCAATTCCTTTTTCTTGTAGTTGATCTAAAGTATATGTATTTCCTAAACTTTTAGACATTTTTCCACCATCTACTTGTAAAAATTCAACATGCATCCAACGTTTTGCTGGAACTTTACCTGTGCAACCTTTACTTTGCGCTATTTCGTTTTCATGATGTGTAGGTATGTGGTCTACTCCACCTGTATGAATATCAAATTCATCTCCTAAATATTTTCTTCCCATTGCAGAACATTCTATATGCCAACCTGGATATGATAACCCCCATGGGCTTTCCCATTTCATAATATGGTTTTCTGGTGCTTTTATCCATAATGCAAAATCATATGGGTTTCTTTTTTCTGTATCTACATCAACTCTTGCTCCTGCTATTTGGTCATCTAATTTTCTGTTAGAAAGCACAGGGTATTTATCTAATTTTGATATATCAAAATAAATGCCTTTTGATGTTTCATAAGCATAACCATTTTCTATTAGTTTTTTTACAAATTCTAGCATTTCTTCAATATGTTCTGTTGCTTTAGCTACTATTTCTGGTTTTTCTATATTTAGTCTACCCATATCTCTAAAAAATATATCTGTGTAGAATGCTGCTATTTCATATGGATTTTTATTTTCTTTTCTAGCTGCTTTTTCCATTTTGTCTTCGCCTTCATCGGCGTCTGATTCTAAATGTCCTACATCAGTTATATTCATTACATGCTTTAATGTATATCCATTATATTTTAAAACTCTTCTTAGAGTATCCATAAATACATAAGCTCTAAAGTTTCCTATATGTGCAAAACTATATACTGTAGGTCCACATGTATATATTCTTACCTCTTTTTCTTCTAATGGTTTAAATTCTGTCTTTTGTCTTGTTAAGGTGTTGTATAGTTTTAATTCCATTTGCGTCTTTTTCTCCTTTCCAAAATTCTTTGAATTTTGTACTATTCATTATTCACTCTTCACTATTCATTATTCATTATTCACTAGGGTAATTTCTTCGAAGTGTGGGTCACCGATGGCGGCGACCCCTACAATATGTTATTTTAGTCTGCTGTTGTGTTTTCTTTGATTGTATTTTGTGTATTTGTAACTGTTGTATTTTCTGGTGGTTTTTCTTCGTTTTGTGGTTTGTTTTTCTTTTTATTTACTGTTATTGTTATTGTTGTTCCTTCTTCTACTTTTGTTTTTTCTGCTTTGCTTTGTTTTAATACTATTCCATCATCTTTATCTTTATTTTCTTCATATACTATTTCTACTTTTAATTTCTTTTCTTCTAATGCTTTTTTAGCATCTGCTACTTTTTTCCCTATTACATTTGGAACTTCTACTTCTTTCTTTTCTGGCTCTTTATGAACATCGCAAGTTTCTGTTGGTATTTTATATTTATCACCTGCATTTGTTGTCCATAAGTTTGTGTTTTCTCTTGCTGGTTTTGATAAAAATGTTTTTTCTTCAACATCTTTACAATATTCATTAGCTATTTTGCCTGTTTCTTTACATATTTTTAGTTTTTTATGTCCTTCACATGCTCCTGGTACTGTTCCTTTTACAAAGTATTCTGTTTCAGTTCTTGCACAGCTTTCAGTTGCAATGCAACCTGAGTCTAAACATATTTTAGCTGCTACTACACCTGCTGGTTTTGTAAAACGTTTACTTGGAAGGTTTGTATGAACACTTCTCATAACATTTCCCCAAATAGTTGCAGCTCCATTTCCACTTATTCCTTGTGGTCTTTCTGCTTGGTCAAATCCAAACCAAGTAGCTGCTGCATAGTATGGTGTTATTCCACATAGCCATCTATCTTTATAATCACCTGTTGAACCTGTTTTTGCTCCTACTTCCATTCCTTTTATCCAACAAGTTGTAGCTGTTCCTCCTGCTCCTGTTACTGGTGCTGTTAATATTTCTTTTAATACATATGCATTTTCTGTACTCATCATGCGTTTTGTATCTTGTTTTGCTTCTAATATAACGTTTCCTTCAGAATCTTCTACTTTAGTATAGAAAGTTGGTTCTATATATACTCCATCATTTGCTACCATTGCATATGCTGATGCCATTTCAAGTGGTGATGCACTTGTTGCTCCTAATGCAAATGAAGCACCGATATCTTTATCTAATATTTTATCAAAATTCATATTTCTTAGGAATTCTGCACCTTTGCTTGGTCCTAAATCTAAAAGTATTTTTATATTAACAATATTTGAAGAATGTTCTATTGCATGTCTTACAGTAAGAAGTCCATTATATCCTCCTGAATTGTGTGGGTCATATCCACCTTTAAACACTGTTGCTGAATCGTCATATACTGTTGCTGCTGTTATAGTTCCTGCTTCTAAAGCTGGTGCTACAACACCTATTGGTTTTATTGAAGAACCTGGCTGTTTGTTACTTGTTGTTGCTCTATTTAGTCCTGCTGCATTTGAGTCTGTTCCAAGTCCACCCATACAGCCTACTACATATCCAGTAGTTGGTTCTATTATAACCATAGCTGATTGTGTATGACCTTCATTTAATAAAGTTCCATCTTTTTTCTTTTCTTTTCCATTTACAAGATATTTATTATCTTTTGCATATTCTGCTTCCATTATTTGTTGTATTGAAGTTACTTGTGTTGAATATATAGTATATCCATTGTTTCTAATAGCTGATTCAGCTGCTTTTTCTGTTAAGCCTTTTTCTTCTATTAACTGTTTAATTGCTTGTTCTATAGCAGCTGCTGTATGGTATGAATATGAAGTTGCTCCTGTTACCATTTTTCCTTCTTTAAATGCTAAACCTGCTTCAGTTTCAGCTACTGCTGCATTGTATGCTTCTTCTGTTAAATCATATTCTAAATTAGGTGCTTCTTCTTTAAATTTAGTCAAAACTACTTTTACTTTATTTTTTATTTTATCTATATCTTTTTGTTCAGTACTAAAAGCATTATACGCATTTGGTGATGGATTTATTGCTACTAAAAAAGCTGATTCAGCAAGTGATAATTCACTAACATCTTTATCAAAATAATATTGAGAAGCTGCACCAACTCCATAATAAGTTCCACCCATTAATATTAGGTTTAAATATGACTCTAATATTTCATTTTTAGATAATACTTTTTCTGTATTACGTGCACGAGCCATTTCTCTTATTTTTCTTTGTACTCCACCTAGCCCTGAGCTTTCATTGTCTTCAAATGAATTTTTTATTAATTGTTGTGTTATTGTACTTCCACCATATGAAGAATTACCTTTTCCAAATATGAAGCCTATTGTTGCTCCTACAGTTCTTTTTATATCTATACCCTTATGTGAATAAAACCTTTCATCTTCCAATGCAACAAACATTTTTGGTAGATATTCTGGCATTTGATCTAAGGTTACTATTTTTCTATTTTCGTCACTTCTTATTAACGCAAGAGTATTTCCTTCTGAATCAACAACTTTACTATTTCCATTTTCAACATGAACGTCCTTTGGATTTACTTTGTATTTGTCACTTGAAAATATTCCTATTACTATTGCAGCTAGTATAATTACTGCCACTACTGCAAAAATAACAAGTCCTAGTAATATTCTTTTCAATATTTTTTTATTCTTTTTGCTGTTTTTATTTACTTTTTTTGTTTTATATTGCTTAGTTTTTTCTATTTCTTTATTACTTTTTTTAGTTGTTCCTTTTTTCTTATTATTTGTACCCATTTTATTCCTCCTTAGCACAAAAATTTATATGTTACATTATATTATATATTAGTTAAAAATAAAAGGTTTTTTAAGAAAATTTTAATAAAAAGATTGAGAAAGGATTGATACGCATAAAAAACTTTCTTTTTATTAATTAATTTTTTTAAAATAATCTAAAAAATAGAAGGAAAGTTTTTGACGCGTCCCAATTCTTTCCCCAATTCTCTTTCAATCTTTTTTCTACAATTTAAAGAGGACAGCCATCAAAACTGTCCTCTTTGCTCTTAAACATGCAGTGCTTGTTAAGATATACTAACTTACTTTGGTAATGGATTCCCAACGTGATTTCAAAGTGAAGTCCAAAATCTGTTCACCGTTAGAAAATGGAACAAACAGTCCACATTCAGTGTAGCCTGCCTCACGCAGTGCGGAAACAATTTTATACCCTTTTGTTACATATGTTTTACCATCTCTGTAAACAAATACAACTCGACCATTGTTGGTAGAATACTTTCCGATTTTCTCAACGGCAATGCAATCCAAACAATTCGAATTGATAATAGGATAATATGCTCCCTCATAATTGTGTTGCCTTATCTTTACTCCTGTAGCAGGCATTTGGAAACAATTTTTGAGTATTTCGTCGCTGAGAGTCCCAATTCCATGAGCGTTACAGTAAGCAATGCAATCTTCAGTAAAGCATTTAGTATAAGATAAGCAAGCTCTCTTACGAAGAGAATTCCACTTATATACTTCAGACTTTGGATAGTCTCCATCGCTAAATGGTACAAAAAAGTACTTCTCTTTGAAACCGGACTCGACCAGCAGATGAAGCGTGGATCGAGTATATGGGGTAACAAAAACCTCATTGTCTGACACAAAGCATACCGTTGAGTTGTTCGTCGCATAGCAACCATTGAACTTCGGAGCCAAATTTGAGACATTGAGAGTTTCTTCCTGATGAGACTGTGGATAAACCACTATCATTCCAGAGTTAACCCGAATAGAACCCTCCTTTTTTAAGTAATCCATTGCACTGTTAGTATTGTTAGTCATTTGTATTCCTCCTTAAATTTTTTTGTTGTCGACCAGTCATGTTGTAAAATCAAACATGGAAGATCATAAAAAATGGTTACAATTACATTATACCAAAATTATGTAAATATGTCAAAAAGATATTCTGTTTCGCTGGCATGAAGATATGTTCCTTCTGCTGTATTCTTTGGAAATGTTAGTTTCCAAATTGAACCTGAAACTGGAGATATTTACTTTGCTCAGTTCTATGGAGACTATGCTTGCTTGCGCGCAGGTAGAAAAGTAGAAGGTGTAATCCTTGTAAATGCCTCCACTGGGAAATGTGAGACTCATTTATTAAATGACATTCCTAATTGGGTTACAGGTGTTTCGTTTTAATTGACACCTCAAAAAGTACTAGACTATTTTTTAGTCTAGTACTTTTTATATTTGGTGAATAGTACATATATTCTATTAGTATCTATTTAGATTTATTCACTATTCACTATTCATTGCGAATTTTTTTAATTCGTACTTATGGAACCAACGTCGTAGTTATCTACAACTTTTTTTCTTTTGGTGAATTTATACAAATATAAATTATTTTATGGGTATCATTATTTATAACCAAAGTTGTAAACATATTAAATATATGGTATTATATATAATTCCTAATTTCTCTCAATTTCTTCCATTGTAATCACTACAAGTTTATATTTGATAAAATTTATCAAAGTAATTTTATATTTTTTCGTCAAATACAAACTTTGACTTAGTCATAAGTCCTACCCCCCTATATGTTATGACGTGCCATCATAACATAGGGGATTCTGCGAGGTAAATATATCTTAATACATACTGAAAAAGTGTATTTTTTGCAAACAAAAATCAACCATTTTACTGATTGATTTTCATATCTATCTGTTCTATAAAAAGTTCGAACAGATACGTCGTTGGAGCGATATTCTTACAAGTTACGAACTCTTTTGTTCTCTTTCTAAATTATGACTTTATTATATATGAATTTGGAATAAATTTCAATGGATTTATTGTATTTATTACAATTTATAGTATAATTAAATCATAGGAGGCTTTTATGCTAGATAATTTAATAGATAATAAAAAATTAGAAAAATATAATGAACATATAACTAGATTAGAAAATTTATTTAAAAGTGTTATAATTACTGGAAATTATGAAGAATACCGACTAGCACCTTGTCTCATGTTATTTAACTTTATTGACTTATTGAGGGGAGTTACTGTTTTAGATTCTAATCACATGATATCATCTGGGAATATCATTATCCGTTCAATGTTTGAAATCTTACTTGATTTTTTGTATTGCGAAACAAACAGAAAACTATATTTAAGATTTGGTGAATATCAAGATGTTAGTAGAGTACTGTTATACAAAAGTGTACCACAAGATATCAAAAATCAGGTTGATAAAGAAAAATATAATAGTATAACATTTCCTAATTTTGAAAATTTTAAAGTTAAATATAATATTAAAGATGATAAAAAAGAACTTTCAAATTGGTGTGGTAAATCTATATTTCAAAGAGTAAAAATAGTATCTAAAAGAATCCCCGAAATATTAGATTTATATTATAATATTTATAAATTAAATTGTGATTATACTCACAATTATGCTGGTACTATAACTCAATATGTTAATTATAATAATGAAACTTTAAATGCTAATTATAGCAATCAATATAATAAAGATAAATTTTACTTAATAAAACAAGTAAATAGTCTTGTTGATATCTTTTATAATGAATTTGAGAAATCATATACAAATGTAGCTTTATCAAATTTGGAGTTTTAAAATAAGGAGATGTAATTATGTTAGAAGAATTTTACGATAGAATAAATCTTAAATCAGATTTATCTGATTTATCAAAAGGAATATGTGAAAAAGTATATAGATAGAATAGAATTAGCAAATTCAATAAATATTAATACCCCAAAAGTATATAATTGTGACAATGGTATTCTATGCGAAATAGAATTGAATAATACAAAGTTTAGATTATGCATATTTCAATATATAGATGGAAAAAGTTTTTATGATTTAAACGAAATACCAAATGAAACAGAAATTAAAAATATTATTGAACAAATGACTCACATTCATAATGCAAAATTAGAATCTGATTTCATGTATGACAAATGGACAATAACTAATTTTGTAAAGGAATATAAAGAAAAAGAAAAATATTTAAACAATAAATATAATGAAGTTTTTAAATCTTTAGCACATAAAATTGCAAATGTAAAGTTTGAAGAACTACCTAAATCTTTTGTTCATGGAGATATTATTAGTTCAAATGTTATGAAAGATAAAAGTAATAAATTATGGATTATAGATTTTGCAGTATCTAACTATCTACCTAGAATTGTTGATTTAGCAGTAACTTTCTGTAACTTATGTCTAAATCCAGAAAGTATTGAGCAAACAATATTAAGTACAAAAATGATATTAGAAGAATATCAAAAGTATAATAAATTAACTGATTATGAACTAGAGTGTTTTCCACTATTTTATGATCTTGCTAATGCAATGGGAATATTGCCAATTAGTTATTTGAATAGTTTAGGAGAAACATCTGAAGAAGATAAATTTTGGCTAACCGAAAGTGAAAAAGGCTTGAGTTTTAGTACTCCAGATTTTTGGAAAAGCATTATTTAATAAAAGTTATAATATAAAATCCATACTATATTTTTAAATTTATAGTATGGATTTTTATGTGTATCATAAATTAATCATTTTTTCTATAATTTCCATATCTTCAATTCTGTTAATCGCAAAGCATTTTTTGCCTAAGTCTTTTATTGAAGCACCTAAATGGTACATTTCTTTGTTATCTATAACAATAAATCTATCATGAAATTTGTTAGTTTTAGCAACTTTAAGAATAGGATATTCTTTATTAAATTTTTTAACATCTATATTTTCAATATTGCTTTTATCTGATGTTAAAATAACAACTTCTACATTATTTTTCTTTTTAGCTAACATTTTTAAAACACTATCATCAATATAATTATCTATAATTAAAATTTTGCTATTTGCTCTTTTTATAATGTCTACAATGATGCTATATGCATCATATATTTGACCATCAAAAAATATTCTCTGTTTGATATTTTCTTCCAGTTGTAATTGATCAAATATTATATCGAATTTTTTATCTTGCTCAATGAATTTTTTGTCCATTTTATTTTCAATAGTAACTACTTTTTCAAATAAACTCTTATTTCCATTTATGAATTTTCTCATTTCCACAAATGCGTCCATTATTTTAATACTAACTTGTATAGCAACTTCACTCTTTAATATTCCAGACAACATAGCTATTCCTTGCTCTGTAAAAACATATGGCAAATATTTTTTGCTTCTATATTTATTATCTTCTAATTTTGAGGTGGTCACAATTTGTGACCACATAATTTCTAATTCTTTTTCTGTTAATTGAAAACAAAATCTTTCTGGAAATCTATCTATATTTCTTTTTACAGCTTGATTAACTTTTTTAGTTTCATAATTATACAACATTGCAACATCACTATCTAACATGACTTGTTTTCCTCTTATTGTGTATATTAAATTTTTTATATCTTCATTTGTTAATTCATTTTGAATTGCTAATTTATTTTCTTCCATAGGTTCACATCCTTTTCTTTCTCCATACATTCTAAAACATTTGTTCTTTGCTGTCAAGACTTTTGTGATTTTTAATTTTAAAATTTATACTATTAAATAAATACAATGCAACTTTATTTTGCTGTGCTGAATCCATTTCCATAATTTTACTTGATACAAAAATTGTATAAGGGTAATTTACAAAATTGACAGTAGCTGTTCTGTATTCTATATTAATTTCTTTTAGCAGATTATCAAAGTATTTACACATTTCTTTTTTATCATATTGTAAATTAGTATGACTGTAATTATCACACATACATATTGCTAATCTTAATTTATTTTCTAAGTCCATATCTTTTATTATATCTATTACATAATTTAATTTTTCATCGCTCATATTTTTTCTTCCTTTCAATTTAAAATTTTTTATTAATTTTTGGGGTATGGGGTGCAAAACCCATTTTTGAATTTGTGCGGGAGTACAAATTCAGTGCTTGCTAGGACACGAATTTTTAAATTCTAAAAAATCGCATTTTTTCTTGTGTTAATTTTTACTTTATTTTTTGTGAAATTTTTAAAATAATTTATGCAATTTCTGATGGAATTCTTGGTATTAATGTTAAGTAATCTACTATATTTTCGTTTTCAATATAAGGACAATTTATAATTCCATTATCATAAAAATTTTGTTTTAGTAGTTCATTATATATTGTTAAAGTAGAATTGTCGTACTCATTATTAGCAATTTTATTATTAGAAAACACAAAATAATCTTCTTGTAACTTTTCTAATTCTTGTTTAGTAATTGCTTCTTTATAAATAAAGCCAACATTATTGTTTTGTAATATTTCATATAAATATTCAATATAATCTTTACTACTTTTCGAAATAAACTCTTCTGTAAATTTAATATTTGTTATTTCAATATCGTAGTTTTTATCTCTTTGAATCTCTATTGTGTCAATTAATCTTTTAATCAATTCTTTTTTCGATTTTCTATTTAAGCTATCAAAAACAAATGTAAAACCTAATCTGTTTTGAAAGACAATCTCATCATTTTCAATATCACAATTTAACTTTTTCAATAGTTCTATTGTATATTCTTTATAATCATTATTTGGATCAATTTGTTGCTTTTTCTTATTCAAATTTTCTATTTCTTTTTTGATAATATTATTTTTAGTGTTAATAGTTTCAACATTTAAAGTAGAACTTAAATATAAATCTACTAATTTTTTCTCTTGCATTTTTAATTTTCCAATAGCTTTTTCTATGTCTTTAATATCTTTTGTTTTTGTAGAATTGCATACAATAATTTCATTGTCCATATCATACATATACCTAGTTAATTCGTTCAAAATTCGTGTTAATTTTTCTTCTATTTTATCTGAACTATAATGTATTCCTTTTGATTTACAATTAGGATTTTTACAAGTTAAATGATAATATACTTTTTCTTTTGGTGTTCCACTATACTTAAAAGAATTAGTAGAAGATAAAATCTTGCCACAAGTAGGACATCTCACAATACCAGTAAATAAGTGAATATGCTCTCCATAATTTGAATGCTTATTTATTTCTAAAACTTTCCTTGTAATATTCCATGTTTCCATATCTATAATTGGCTCACAGTAGTTTTCAACTCTTAATATATCTTGTGGTTTTCTGCAATATTTACCATATTCAAATATGCCAATATAAATAGAATTAGTTAGTATTTTGTAAACTCTATCACTTGTCCATTTTCCAGCCTTTAAATAAGTATTATTATTTTTCATAGTTGTTGCAATGCTTCTTGTAGAATTTCCCTGCTTACATAATTCAAATATTTCTTTAACAACTTGTGCTTCAATTTGCTCTATTTCTAGATGTCCTGTTTCACTATTTCTAGTATATCCATAAGGTGCTTTTGCTGGGTGTACCTTTTCTAAAGCCATTTCTTCCATTGCTCTTTTTGTTCTTGCTCCAATTTCTTTTCTTTCTCTTTGCCCAAATACTAAATTCATCCCAAATATCATTTCTCCATTTACAGTAGATACATCATAAGGCTCTAATATTAATTCTATTTTGACATCATGTTCTTCACAATAATTTAAAAGCCAAAAACCATCATAATTATTTCTAGTTAATCTATCTACTTTAATAGCAACTATTACTTCAATTTTGTGTGATTTAATGTCTTTTAGTAGTCTTTGCATTTCTGGTCGCATTAAATCTTTGCCAGAATGACCTGCGTCATTATATACATCTACAATATCGTAATTATTCTTTTCACAATATTCTTTTATCATTCGTAACTGCGAATCAATAGAATAACCATTATCTCTTTGGTCATCTGTTGATACTCTTACATAAACTCCACATCTCATAAAAATATTACCTCCTAAATTACCTGTGAATTTTTTTAGGTTTTGTATACCAAAATTGTAAAAAAACTTTAAAAAATTTTCCCCTTCTATATGTTTGCTCAGAAAAGTGCATTTTCGTCCCCCTAGTTTAAGAAAAAAATTAAAATTTTTCTATTCTCTCATATGTTTCCTAACTAAAACACATTTTTGCAATCTGATTTTCAAAAATCTTTTTAAAATTGCAAAATAGAAGATTAAATTTTTATTTTTATGAGAATTTGTTTTAGTTCTTTAAGATTATACTTTTGTTTATGTTCTTTAATATAGAATGACTTATTAGCTAGTTCATTTACTTTATATTCGTAAATAGTAAGAGTAGTAGGATATGTAATTAAATATTCAGTTGGCTCAATGAATTGCAGATTAGTAGACTTTAAATGCTTAATTTTGCCATTTTTAACTGTGTACTCATAGCTTTTAATAATTTCTAGTATTTCATCATTTGGTTTTAGTTCTTGTAATATTTCAAATTCAAACATAAAAAATGCCCTCCTTTCTTCGATAAGAGAACATTTTGATATTTTTGTGAAGTTCAATTCATCTTTTATAAAAATGAAAAAACTTACGAAACCTTTCATAGTTCGTAAGTTGCTATAAATTGGAGCGGGTAGCGAGAATCGAACTCGCGCTATCAGGTCGGAAGCATGACATTCTACCACTAAATTATACCCGCGTCTATTAGTTATTATATTATATTTAAATTTTTTTTTCAATTGTTTTTATGATTTTTTATGGTAAATTTTCAAAAAAATAAAAGTACAGCTAATTGTACTGTACTTTTATTTTTTATTTAGCGTAGTCAACTACTCTTGTTTCTCTTATTATATTTACTTTTATTTGACCTGGATAATCCATTTCACCTTCTACTTTTTTAGCTACATCTCTTGCCATTAATGTCATTTCGCTGTCAGATATTTTTTCTGGTTTTACTATTATTCTTATTTCTCTACCAGCTTGTATTGCAAAAGATTTGTCTACTCCTTCAAATGAGTCTGCAATTTCTTCTAGTTGTTGTAACCTCTTAATATATGCTTCTAATGTTTCTCTTCTTGCTCCTGGTCTTGATGCTGAAATTGCGTCTGCTGCTTGTACAAGTACAGCTTCTATAGTTTGTGGTTCTACATCCCCATGGTGAGCTTGAACAGCATTTATTACTATCTCGTTTTCTTTATATTTTTTAAGAACATCTACACCTATTTCAACATGTGTTCCTTCCATATCGTGGTCTAGTGCTTTACCTATGTCGTGTAATAAGCCTGCTCTTCTTGCAATTTTAGGGTCTAAACCTAATTCTTCTGCCATTATTCTTGCTAAGTTTGAAACTTCTACTGAATGGTTTAATACATTTTGGCCATAGCTTGTCCTATATTTTAGCTTTCCTAATAGTTTTATAATATCTGGATGAAGTCCTACAACACCTGCTTCCATAGCTGCTCTTTCGCCTTCTTCTTTTATTGTTTGCTCTAATTCTTCTCTTGATTTTTCAACCATTTCTTCTATTTTAGCTGGGTGAATTCTTCCATCATTTATTAGTTTTTCTAATGCCATTTTTGCAATTTCTCTTCTTAATGGATCAAAACCTGAAATTACTACTGCTTCTGGTGTATCATCAATTATTAGATCTATTCCTGTTAATGTTTCTAATGTTTTTATGTTTCTTCCTTCTCTACCAATAATTCTTCCTTTCATATCATCATTTGGAAGTGATACTATTGATACTGTTGTTTCTGATGTGTGGTCTGCTGCACATTTTTGAATAGCATAACTTATAATTTCTTTTGCACTTTTGTCTGCAGTTTCTTTCGCTTTTTGCTCTAAATCTTTTAATAAGTTTGCTTTTTCAACTGTTATTTGTTTTTCCATTTCTAATAATAATTGTTTTTTAGCTTCTTCTTGAGATAGTCTTGAAATTTTTTCTAATTCTTGTAATCCCTTATTTTTTATTTCATCTAATTGCTTTGTTTTGTTTTCGTTTTCTTCAATTTTTACTTGTAGTTCTTTTTCTCTTCTTTCTAAGTTGTTAATTTTATTTTCAAGATTTTCTTCTTTTTGTATTAGTCTGTTTTCTTGTCTTTGTACTTCGCCTCTTCTTTCCCTAATCTCTTGGTCTAATTCCTTCCTAGAACTCATTATTTCTTCTTGTGCCTTATAAATTTCTTCTTTCTTTCTATTTTCTGCTTCTTTACTTGCTAGCTCTAGTATTCTTTTAGCTTCATTTTCTGCACTTTTCATTTTAGATTCTGCTATTTTCTTTCTTATTGCAAAACCTACAAATGTAAAAATCACTGCTGAGATTAGAAATATGGCAATATTAATTATGATATCCATAATTTTTACACCTCTTTCTTATTTAATTTTCAATGTACATAAATATATATTTTCTTTCCATATATTTTTATAATATATGCCTTTTATCTTTTAAAATATATTTTTGTCTCCTATTCTATTTTATATTTATTATTAAAATGTGTCAAGGGCTTTTTTTTATTATTTTGTATATTTTTTCCTACTTTAGTAAAAAATATTCTAAAATGAATTACAATTTTACTGCCTATTGGTGGGTATTTTTAAAGGATGGTTATATATGAATAATTCAAAAATTGGTACTAAGGAAGCTATTGCTCTTGTTCTTACAATTGCTATATCTCATACTATTTTATCTATGCCTAGAAACTTACTTTCTAATGTTAAAACTTCTATCTTATTAAATTTAATTTTTGTAAGTTTAATTTTAGTTGGAGTTGTTTTTCTTGTTGTTAAATTATTTAAAAATTTTCCACGGTTTAGATATATTAGATATTTCTGAATATTTGGGTGGAAAGATATTTAAGAAAGTATTGGGTACAGCTTTCATAAGTTATTTTATTGTAAGTTCTAGTATTCTACTTAGAGAGTTTTGTGAGGCTTTAGAAATAGTGTATTATCCTATGACAAATGTCTTTTTTGTAATATTACTATTTATTATTTGTGTTGCTATTACAAGTAAATTAGAGTTTACTTCAACTTTAAAAACAAATTTAATAATAATTCCTATAGTATTATTTAGTATAATTTTCTTGTTTGCTTCTAATTTAAAGAGTTTTTCTTTTGATAGAGTATTTCCTCTATTTGGAAAACGGCTTTGTTAATACTTTTATTATAGGCATTGGAAATATTTATTCTTTTTCTGGAATAATATTTTTATATTTATTACCACCCTTATTAAAGAAGCCTGAACATTTTAAGAAGATATCTATTATATCTGTCATTATATTTTCTATATATATCTTTTTAACTGTTTGCGTAATTTTGTTTATGTTTTCATTTTTTGTTTCAAAAGATGAAATATTGCCTTTATATGCTGCCGCAAGATATATAGAAATTGGTAGCTTCTTTGTTAGATTAGAATCTATATTTTTATTAATATGGATTTTAACTTTTGCATGTTATTTAAGTATTGTTGTGAACTTTTCAATGTTAATTTTCAAGAAAATTACTAATATAAAAAATGTTAAAGTCTTAGCATATCCTTTTTCTATTTTAATGCTTGCTATTTCCTTAATTCCTAAGACATATGCTGACGTTAAATATTATGAAGGAAATATTTATCAATATATTATTTTAGGATTTGCTTATGTTTTCTGCATTCTATTACTTATATTCGCTAACTTCAAGAAGTTAAAAGAAGGTAAAAGTTAAATACAGTATATTTGTTCATATTTTGGTAAATATATTTGTATAACATTTTAAAGTAGGTGATTAATATAATTAAAATTAACAAATTGATAAGAAATATATTAATAGTTGTTGTTATTATTGCATTATTACTTGCATTTTCATCTTCATATACTTCTTTTAGTATTGATAATTTAGCTTTTGTGGTTGCTATTGGTATTGATAAAAGTTCTAATAATGATTCTTTAAAGGTAAGTTTTCAAATAGCAAAACCTTCTGCAATATCCGAAAATGGCTCTTCTCAGGATTCTCCTGCTATTATAAATACAGTTGAAGCCAATTCTATAAATTCTGCTATTAACTTAATGAATAGTTATATAGGAAAAGAACTTAATTTATCACATTGTAAGTTAATTGTAATTTCCGAATTAGTTGCTAAAGATGGAATTTCTGATAAAATTTATACATTAATAAACAATATTCAAATTAGGCCTTCTACTAATGTTGTAATTAGTAAAGCTGATGCTAAATATTATATTGAAAACTCAAAGCCAAGTTTGGAAACATTGCCTAGTAAATATTATCAAATTTTTCCTAATTCTAGCAAATATACAGGTTATACGGTAAATGCTACTATTGGTGATTTCTTTAATGGTTTGACTTGTGAATCATGTGAACCATATGCAATATTAGGAGGTATTGTTTCTGGAAATAATCAAGAGTATGTATCGAAAGACCTTTTAAATTCTGGAGATATAAAGTCAAACGAAACAAGTATTAGTGGTAATAGAGGAACAGAAAATATTGGGTTAGCGGTATTTAAATATGATAAATTAATTGGTGAATTAAATGCTATAGAAACTGTTTGCTTTTCTATTATAAAAAATCAAATTAATGGTTTTTTAATTACTATTACTGACCCTAAAGATAATGAGAAATATTTAGATTTATATTTATATCATGATCGTAGTACTAAAACCAAAGTAGACTTAATAAATGGCAGTCCATTTATTACTGTGAATTGTGACTTTAATGGAAGAATTTATTCTATGAAAAATGATGTTGATTATTTAAATAATGAAGTTTTAGAAGAAATTTCTTTTGCTGCTTCTAAGTATATGGAAGTTCAAATGGAAAACTACTTGTATAAGACATCAAAAATTTATAAATCTGATATTGACGGATTTGGAAAATCTGTTTCGTCAAACTTTTTAACTATTGATAAATTGGAAAAATTTAATTGGGAACAAAATTATGAAAATTCATTTTTCAAAGTAAACGCTAATGTTAATATAAAATCTGGTTTCTTACTTACAGATACCTAAATTAGGAGAAAAGAGGTTTACATGTTAAATTTATTATATCATATTTTATTTTTGCTATTCACATTATATGTACTAATAGAAAGTATTTTATATGCTATTTTTGAAATTAGAGAACAAAACAATAAATTTGGAGGTACATGTGTAATTGCTTTTAGTGTTTTTTGTATAATTTTCAGTAATATTGCTGTTTGGATGAATTAGGAAAGATTTGGGATGGTCAAGGGAAAGATTTGGGACGCGTCAAAAACTTTCCTTTTTAAAATTTTTCAAAAAGAATTCAAACAAGAAAAAAAGGAAAGTTTTTGACGCGTCCCAAATCTTTCCCTTGACCATCCCAAATCTTTCTCTTTTTCTTAAATCTTTCCTTCTCATTTTTAAATGCTTTATGCTTTGTTTGATGAGCCAAATACGTCTCTTATTTTATGTTGTACTGTATTTTTTACTTCTTCTCTTGCAGGAGTTAAATATTTTCTTGGGTCGAAGCTTGATGGGTCTTCTGAAAATACTTTTCTTATTTGTGCTGTCATTGCTAATCTTAAGTCTGTATCTACATTTATTTTTGAAACACCTTTTTTACTTGCTTCATTTAATATTTCATCTGGTACACCTTTTGCTCCTGGTATATCTCCACCATATTTATTACACATTTCTACTAATTCTGGTATTACTGTTGAAGCTCCATGTAATACTATTGGTGTGTTTGGTATTAGTTCTTTTATTTTAGCTAATATATCAAATCTTAGTTTTGCTTCTCCTTTAAACTTGTAGGCTCCATGGCTTGTTCCTATTGCTATTGCTAAAGAGTCGCATCCTGTTCTTTCTACAAATTCCTTTGCTTGTTCTGGGTCTGTGTACATTGCGTCAGAAGCGTCAACATTTACATCATCTTCTATTCCTGCTAATTTTCCAAGTTCTGCTTCTACTACTACTCCATGAGCGTGTGCATAGTCTACTACTTCTTTTGTTAACCTTATATTTTCTTCAAAGTCATATTTTGAACCATCAAACATAACTGATGTAAAACCAGCGTCTACACACATTTTGCAAGTTTCAAAATCTGGACCATGATCTAAATGAAGTGCTACTGGAACTTCTGGGTGTTCTTCTACTGCTGCTTCTACCATTTTCATTAAATAATTTATTCTTGCATATTTTATCGCACTAGATGAAGCCTGAAGAATAACTGGTGATTTTTCTTCAGCTGCTGCATCTACAATTCCTTGTATTATTTCCATATTATTTACATTAAATGCACCTATAGCAAAGTGCTCTTTCATTGATTTTTCAAACATTTCTTTTGTTGTTACTAACATATTTTTTCCTCCCTTGTCTTTATTCTTTGCATATTATATATTTATATTCATTTTTAGTCAAGTGACAATGGGACGGAGTTTTTGTCATTATAGTTACAGGATATTTTATTAACTTTAAACGCTATAACCCTAATGATAAAAACTCCGTCCCATTGTCACTCCTTTTGATCTTTAACTGTAAAGGTATGTCCCTTTTGACAAAAAAATTGTCAAAAAGCTCCGTCCCTATTGACATGAATTAGAAACGTCACCAATGGATACCCATGAGAAAGAGGATACAATATTAACTGTATCCTCTTTTTAAGAAAAATTATTATTTAGTTTCTTTAACTTCTTCAGTCGTATTAGCCTTTTCATATTCTTTACAAATTCGTTTAAGTTCTTCACCTGTAAGAATTTCTTCGATCATGAGTCTTTCTGCTATAACTTTGAGAAGTCCTTCATTTTCATTGATTATTTCTTCTGCCCTTTGCATTCCAACATCAATCAACTCTTGAATTTCTTTGTCGATTAATTCTTTTTTGCTTTCAGGCATAAGGAAGTAATCTTCATAATCATAACTTCTATTTCTGTTATCTTCTTTATTTGAAAATCCCCACTTCATTACAAGTGCTTTAGCATACATGCTTGCATGTTCTAAGTCAGAGGCCGCTCCTGCTGAATCTAAATTTGTATATTTCTTTTCAGCTACTCTACCTGCTAATTTCATTGCTATTTCATCTATAAAATAGTCTTTTGAAGAAACACTATATTCTTTTGGTTCATAGTATGAGAAAGTTACTCCTCCCCAATCTAGCATTGGTAAAATAGAAACACAAGATATTTTCATTCCTTTTTGATGTTTATTTTTAAGCTGCACTATACAATGTCCTGTTTCGTGATATGCTACTTCTTTTTTTCTTTCTTCAGGAGTATTTTCATATTCCTTAAGATATGTGTTATAACAACTTAAAATGCATTGTTTATCTACTTCCTTTTTTCCTTTCCTTCTTGCCTCACGAAATGCTTTTTGAAAAATACTTATTACATTTCCTGGTTCTGCTGAAGGTGATTCAGAAAGACATGCTGTATAAATTCCAAATTTGATAACATTTTCAGTTATTTTAACTTTGTATCTATTTTCGAAAAGTTTTAAGTGCCAATCAATCATAGACCTCAATTCATCCTTTTCGGGCTCCATAACATATACTTCATTTAAATATTTCGAAATATATGAATTTTCACAAAAGTACCTATCATAATACTCTGAATTTATAGTTGCAATCATCGGAATATTATATTTTGTAATACATGCATATAACATTGTAATTAAAAGTTCATCTGTTATCATTAAAAGTGCATTATCAATGTATAATACAATACTCTTTCTGTTTTCTACTAAGAAATTAGTTAATTTTCTTATTGTATTTTTATAGCCATAATCACTTTTAATTTTTAATAACCTATCAGGTCTTAACAATAATACCCGTTTTTCATAAAACTCCTTCGGGCATTCATTAGTCGAAATCTGCCGGGATATTTCATATGCAATTGCGGTTTTTCCTACATCTATTTCTCCTGTAAGGAATACATTGTTTCTTACTTTTTGAGAAATGTAGAACCATACCTTTTCGAGTTCGTGTTCTCTTTTCTTTATTGGCATTATCGGTTTTTGTATTAATCTTTGTGTTAAATCTTCTGCATATCCTTCCAAAGAATTTGGAACCAGTGGCTTGCATAATATAGCTTGTTTAAGTGCTTTTCTTATGGTAGCTACACTTATTGTTTTGTTAACAATTTTGTTATCAATATTAAAGCTTAAGGATATTTCTTTTTGGTCTGGACCTATTTTAGCTTCCTTAATTCTTTGCCGAAGGTCTTCTGCTAAAACAATTATTGTTTGGTCATCAAAACTAAGCTGAATGTATACATCTTTCTTTTTTTTCTTCATAACTAAATCCTCCTTTTGCATTTACTATTTATTTTTAGTTTCATAATGTTTTTAGTTACAAAATATAATAATTTTTCTTTTCTCCTTTCCTACTACAATTTATGTTGACATTCTATCATGTTTGGATACAAATTTCAATATTTTCCTACATTTTTTTATTATTTTCTACTTTTATATTGAAATTATGTTAAATACATGATAAAATATTTTCATAATTAATTATTTTTGCAAATAAAAATTTTTATTGTGAAAGGAGAAAAATATTATATGGGTAATTTATCTCGGTTCTATGCAGATACAATAGCTTTACACAAAGAAGTAACAGGTTCAGCTTTTATAAACACCATCACTTTTCCTGACAGCACAAGGAAAAGGGTTCTTGTAGATTTTGGTCTTTATCAGGAGTCTGAATATTCAGAACTTAATAAGAGCTTACCTTTTGACCCTTCTAATATTGACTATGTAATAGTAACTCACAACCATGTTGATCATACTGGAAAGTTACCTTTTTTAGTAAAGAATGGTTATCGTGGTGACATTCATATGTCAGAAAGTACAGCTAAATTGCTTCCTTATGCTTTAGAGGATAGTTATAATGTACTTAAAATTAATGCTGAGACACTAAATGAGCCTCAATTGTATTCAGATGCTGATGTTACTGAAACATTAAAGCATATAAAGGGACATCCATTTGAGGAAGGTTTTTGGCTTGATGAAAATATAAAAGTAACTTTCTTTATGAATGGCCATTTGCCTGGTGCAGTTGTTGTTTTAATGCAAATTAAGTATTGTGACTATAGTAATAAGCGTTATGATGATATCAATTTAATATTTACAGGTGATTATAACAATAAAAACATGTTTTTTGATGTAAAGCCTATTCCTAAATGGGTGCATCAGTTGCCTGTTACTATTATTCAGGAAGCAACCTATGGTGATATGAATTCTACAGATATTGAATATGTATTTGAAAACAATATTTTGAATGCTGTATCAACTAAAAAGAAAATACTTATTCCTGTATTTTCTTTAGGGCGTGCTCAAGAGGTACTGTTCTTGCTAAAAAAATGGCAGGATGATGGTAAACTTGATAAGAGTATTCCTATATATCTTGATGGCAAATTGGCTATTAAATATACATGGTTATATTTACGAGATGGCCTTGATAATAAAGAGGAATGTAAGTATTTCTTACCAGAAAATTTCTCTTATGTTTCTACAAAATCTGAGCGGAATTCTATAATTGAAAGCAATGAATGTTCTATATTACTTGCCACTTCTGGTATGGGCTCTAATGGTCCTTGTAGAACCCTTATACCTCAATATTTAAAGAATCCTGATGCTTTAATACATTTCACTGGTTACTGTGCTGAAGGTACAATGGGAAGACGGCTTTATGACTGCCAATATGGAGAAATAGTTGACTGTTGTGGCTTACGAGTTCAGAAACTTGCTTCTGTATTATTTACTTCCGAGATATCTGCACATGCTAAGGCAGATGAGTTAATTGAATTTTTAGCTCCATTCTTGTATAAAAAACTTGTACTTGTGAACCATGGTACAAACGAGAAAAAAGATGTTTATGCTAATCGTGTTGTCGTTGAAACAAACACTAAGAATGTCGGAATTCTTGGAAGAGAGTATTTCTATCGTATTGATGCATATGGGCTTAGGAAGACTTTAACTACAAAATTTCAGTGATAGGAAAGTGGTTTTGCCAAACTGGTCGCCGAAGGTAGCGACCTCTACGATAATACATTTAAAAATTGATTTTTACAATATTGCCAAAAAGACTTATGAAAATTTTCATAAGTCTTTTTGGTTGTTTTCCATATTCTTAGGAAAGTCATCCACAATAGTGGTAAGTTTCCTTAGAATATGGTTATGCAAGAATTAGATTTTCTTATGTGGCTTTGCCACTTAGAAAATTTTATTCTTGTTATTTAATTTAAATAAATTATGAACTTTATTGGACGATACTTTATTCTGTTCTTTTCTAGTTCTTCCATTTCTTGCTTTTTTAATGACCGGCCTATTACTTTTTTGCCTGCTTTATTTGCGAAATGGATTTCTCTTATTAGTGAGCTTTTAATGTTATATAAATTTTTGAAACTTTTTGTGGTTATTTGATAAATAAATGGAACTACATTTTCTTTTCCTAATAACTCTTCTACAAATTCTTTTTCTGTAGCCGTTAAGCTCCATACTTTTTTCTTTACTTTCCGTTTTTTTAAATTTTCAATTTTATATCTAAGCTCTCTAAGTTTTTTGTTCTCATTTTCCATATAGGTTCTCCTAATATAAACTAATTATCAGTTACATAATTATTATACCGTATTCTTCATAATATGTCTACATTTTTTTACATATTTTAATTAATTTCTACTTCTATAACTACTACACATAGATTCATCTGGTTGCTTTGTATCACAGTTTTCTATTGGTGTTACTATTATTTGCTTTAATGAGCATTGTTGCTCTTGCTTGTCGTTGTATTTGCACGACGTAACAGTGCAATTAATTGTTTGTTTCTGTTCCATACTATATCATCTTCCTTTCTTTTATTTTGATTATAGTATGCTCTTTTTTTTCACACATTATTAGTTTCTTCTCTAACTTTTACGTCGAATTCTTCCCAAGATTTACTAAATACATGGTTTGCAAACATGTCTTTTAAACCTGTTATTTGTTTTAATCTAATAATTTCATCAAGTTCCATTCCTAAATGTTTTGAAATTTGTTCTTCTGTCCATCCCATATTTGTTAAATCTAATACTATATGTGACATATCAACAATTTGGTGTGTTCCTCTTGCTCTATTATGCCTTATTGTACTTGCCATACGATTATCTAAGTCTTTATCTATTGTTACTATTGGTATTTGTTTTAAATTAAAGAATTCCTTTGCACAGCGGTATCTATGAAAACCATCTATTACTATATATTTGTCATTTTCTTTGTCATAATAGGTTACAATTGGCTGAGTATAGCCATCTTCTTCTATGGAATGCTTTAATAATTGCATTTCAGGTGGAGCTACCTTATTAGGGTTGTAATCATTGGCTATGACTTTATCTATATCTACCATTTTAACATTTAATACGGGCATTTCTATTTCTTTCATTTTTTGGTTCCTTTCTCAAAACGTTGGTTTTATATTGTTCATTATTTATTATTTACTTTCTATCCTTCGTTTTTTGTGGAAGTTGGAAAGTTTGAGGAATTTCTTCGAAGAGCAGGTCGTCGAAATCGGCGACCCCTACATTACAAATTTAATAATATTTCTTGATTATGATATTATAACAAAATTTTTGTATATTCCTCTTGTAACTTTAAACCCTGCCGTCTTATATAAGTCTTCATATAGTGCTGTTACTGTACTATCTTTTATCTTATTTTCTTTTTTGACTTCTTTTAAAATTTCATCTAATGCTTCATCCTTTGTCGTATATACATTTTTAATTATGTTATTATTTATTGAAACCAAAGCTATAACTATATCTTTTTCTATAATTAAATACCATACTTTATTATTATCATCATATATCCTATCATTAGTTTGATTTTGTATTAATCTTGAACCGAATATTTTTCCCATGTATTTATAAAAATTTTCATCTTTGTTCGTCATTTTAACTACCATTACTATTGCCTCTTTCTTCATTATCATTTTCTTCAATAATCTTCATTAAATTTTTATCATCTGTTTTTGTATTTTTATTTAATAAGTTGTCCCATTTATGAATCAATCTTTGTAGTTCTTTATCATCTGTTTTTGTTTGTGCAAATGATAATTTTTTTAAATAAAAATCATTTTTTTCTATTGCTCTTGCAATTCTTCTCCATGAAATAGCTTTTTTTTGATTTTCTAATTTCTTTTCTGCTACTTCTGGTATATCTTTTATTTCTACTCCATATTTATTTTTATACCATATCATAAATTTCTTTATTTTTTTATAATAATGGAGCATTAGGTCTCTATTATATATACCTATACTTTCTAGTAAAAACACAGCATATTCCTGCCATGTCATAAAATCTGGCTTGCATGATTTTATATTTCCTAAGGCTGTTGTTTTACAATATATATTACCAAAGTTAACTCCGATTTACTCTATTTAAAACCTTTCCCCAAGTTTCATATTCTAAAGCTTTAAATTGATTGAGTCCATTTTTTTGGTCATCTCCATATGGCTGACATAGCCTTTGTTCAAATATGCTAAGTCCATTCTTGTACATCAGTTCATATATATAATTAAATTCTAAATCTAGTTTGCTTACTGCTCCCCATATATCTTCTGCTTTCCAGTCATATAGTGGATAAAAATTGTATACATCTATATGTTTTTCATTAAATTTTATTTTGGTTGTCCAATTATAATCTTTATATTTTAATTTATTCTCTTGGAAAGCTATTGTTCTAAATCTGTTTAAGCTTTCATCTGTCCTAATTCCTACACCGCAAGCAACTTTTGTTTTATATTTTTTTTGATACCAGTCGGCAAATTCTAAAATAAAATCTTCAAATTCTTCACCTTTTTTAAACCATTCAAATGGACAATTATTTATATTAATAGCATCTTCTGGCATATCTCTTACCCATAGTTCTTTGCTTTCTTCTTCCCAACATATCCATTTAGGTTGAAGTATAGAAATTGCATTTCTAAGCGCCATTGGAAGTGCTACATGGTAAAAATCCCTTATTTGCGATAATTGTTTTAATTTTTGAATATGTTCAATTGTATGTCTATATTGTGCTTCGAAATCTATATACAGTACATCAAACTTTTTGTTTTTCTTTTTTGCAACTATATTAGCAAGTTGAATCATAACTGAGCTATCTTTTCCGCCACTAACACTTATATAAACATTTTCGAATTCATCAAATATTATTTCTAACCTTTCAAATGCTGCTTGTAGTACATCTTTTTCTAAATATTTTTTTGACATTTGCATTTTTTCCTTATTAATTAATTTATACCTAGAATTATATCATTAATTTTTTGTTAGTCAAGATATGTAGTGCGGAAAGGAAAGATTTCAAGAGAAAGATTTGGAAAGA
>CATLDI010000016.1 GCA_949902805.1 uncultured Clostridiaceae bacterium | reverse complement strand
CCGCAATCATATAACACTAATTCTCTTCCATCATCTAGAATAAAACAATCTCCATTATTTGCCTTTTTATCTTCACATTGTTGTGAACTTAATACTTTTACTTTCATCTTTTTTCCTCCTAAAATAAAAAATAGTCTTAATTTCTTAAGACCATCTTATTCTAGTTGTTTCATTATAATATAACAAAACATTTTGGTCCTCCTTTCTAGAACCAGACAAATGTTTCGTATTTACAAATACAACAAATTGTATTATAATATAAATGTATGTATGATCTGGGGAGATTAATATATACATTTATATTGGGCCAACATTCGCTTGGTTCTTTTTTTATTTTATTTAAACTTCTTTAACGACTGGTTTATAAAAGTCAATTATTAAAGTTTTCTAAGAAAATTTTTATTTGTTCAATATTTGGATGTACAGATATCTTTCTGCTTTTATATAAATTAGCTACAGAAGCATCTCCCTTAACTCTTTCTCCATCTATTTTTAAATCCATCAATTTATCAATTTTAATGTCATCATAATCACTATTTAAAATAAATATTGAATCTTGTTTAAATATTTTTTTGTTCTCTTTATTTGAAATATCAAAAATCTCTGGACTTAAAGTTGTAAAAATAATTTGTGAATTGTTTTTTGACATTTCACCAAACAATCTAATTATTAACCCTACTAAATCCTTATGTAAATTTTGTTCTATTTCATCAACTATTAAAATTCCATTTTTATCTATGATTTTATTAACATTTCTTATTGTATTTAAAAACCTTTCTGTACCAGTTGATAACATGCTTCTTGTAATTTTACTTCCATCTTTAAGTATAAATAACAATTCTTCATATTTATTATCCGTATCAATCATTACATCTTTAATCTTAGGATCAACAACTCTAACTAATGTTCTTAATGTGTCTGGTGATTTTTTATACCAATCTATAAACTTTAATTTTTCAGGATTATGTTCTTCAGATGTAGATATATTAGCAGAATTTTCAATATAATGTGTTACGAATGTTTTAGTAAATTTATATTTTCTTTCAAGTTCTTCTTTTTTTGTATTATCTATATCTGCTATATTTTTAAAATATCTATTTATATAATACACTTGTCCTTCTTTAGCGTCATTAATATCAATTATTGTTTCTGCTTTATCTTTATATTTTTTTCTATATCCTAAATATTCTTTTTCTATTCTTTTCTTTATTCCATTTAATTCTAAATTATATGTATAATATCCGCTTAGTTCTTCTTTTTTATCTATTATATACATTTCAACTTTAAAAACCGTATTTTCATTTTTCCTTCTTTGATTTTGGAAAGAAATATCTATAGAAGAATTAACATCATTAAAAAAATCATACATTAACTTTCGATTTTCAGGACTAGGATCCTTATCTATTAATTCTTGAATATATTTAAACTTATCCTCAGCATCAAACTGGCAAATTGGAGTAGTTAAAATATTTCCAATTAAATTAATTGCTGTTAAAATACTTGTCTTTCCACTTGCATTTCCACCAATTATTCCTACAATTTTGTTTATATATATTCCATCTTCAATTCTTGCTACTGATGAATTTTCTTCTTTATTTCTACTTCTAGAAATAAAATCTAACTCTATGGGTGCTGATATTCCAAAAAAATTATCTAAATATATACTTGTAAACATATTTACCTTCTTTCTATGTTAATAGGTATATCATAAAAAAATATTTTTGTCAAGTTTTATTAGTTTTTTTCTAATAATTTTATGTATTTTTATGTGTTTTGTTATATTTTTATATGCAATTTTGTCATTTTATTAGAAATCTTGTAATATCTATTGACATTCGTTATCATTTATTGTATTATTTACAATGTTAACAAATATAGATCCTCTCTCACCCATAGGTATGCCTGAAAGGAGGTGAAAAAGGTAATGGCTGGGAGTATTGAAAAAAGAGGAAAAAATAGTTACAGATTAGTTTGTCTTGCTGGATATGACTTGCAAGGACAACCTATTAAGAAAACTAAGACAGTACATGGAAGTAAAAAAGATGCTGAAATAGAACTTGCTAAATTTGTTGCAGATGTTCAAAATGGTATGTTTATTGAAGGCAAATCTCTAAAATTCTCTGAATTTACTGAAATATGGAAAAGAGATTATGGTTCAAAAGAACTTGCACCTTCAACTTATAAAAGATATTGCAGAATGTTAGAAACAAGACTTTTACCCTACTTTGGACATTTCTATATCAACAAGATTAAACCAACAGACATTATGCAATTCTATGATTTACTAAGCAGAGATACTCAGTTAGTTAGAAAGAAAGGTAATAATGGCAATAAAACTTTAAAACCTTTATCTGACAAAACTATATTAGAGCATCACAGATTACTTCGTGCAATGCTACACAAAGCTGTTTATTGGCAAATGATAGTATCTAATCCTGCTGAACGTGTTCAACCACCTAAAGCTAAAAAGCCTAAAAGAAGATACTATGATGATGAGCAATGTAAGGTATTATTAGAAAACTTAACGGAACTTGGCGAAGATCAAATCAAATATAAAGTTGCAATCATCTTAACAGTATTTACTGGAGTTAGACTTGGAGAGCTTATGGGATTAGAATGGAATGATGTTAATTTTAGAGATGGAATTATAAGTATTAATCGTTCAAGCCAATATTTAGCAGACAAAGGAGTTTTTACAAAAACACCTAAAACAGAAAGCTCTATCAGAGAAGTAGCAATACCTGATTTTGTAATTTCTTTACTTGAAGAGTATAAATTATGGTATGAAAAGCAAAAATCACTCTGTGGCGAATTATGGACTGATTCTAATAGGTTATTTGTACAAGCTGATGGCAAACCTATGCACCCTTCTACAATTAGCAAATGGTTTGTAAGATATGTAGCACAAATAGGACTACCTGTAATTAACTTTCACGGATTACGACACACAAATGCTACACTTTTAATATCTCAGAATATTGATGTAGCAGTTGTAGCAGCAAGACTAGGACATGCACAAATTACAACAACATTTAATTTCTATGTGCATCCTATTATTTCTCACAATAGAAAAGCAGGAAATGTTTTAGAAAACTTGCTACTACCACAAAAATTAGTCTAAAATCTTTTTTCAGGTTTCACTAAGGCACATCAAAAGCCATTAAACTTTTCACGATAAAAAAAAAGTAAAAGACTACTAAAAGATAATTTAGGTTTCCCATAGTCTTTTACTGAAAATTTATTAGAAATATCAACTGTTTTGGAGAATTATTTCCCCAACTTTTCCCCAATTTGACATAAGAGCACCATTTTAAAGCATTATTGTAAACAAATTGGAGACAATAAAAAATCACTAAAACCGTTACAGTTCTAGTGATTGGAGTTTGGTTGCGGGGGTAAGACTCGAACTTACGACCTTCGGGTTATGAGCCCGACGAGCTGCCAACTGCTCCACCCCGCGGTGTATTTAGTTGTTGTGCTTTTTTTGTACTGCTTTATTAGTATAACGCCAAATATACTATTTGTCAACCCTTTATGTGATTTTTTTCGGCTTATAACCTATTTTCTTATATATTATATTAAAAATAAAGAAAAATATACCATATTTACCTAATTTTATTAAATAAATATGGTATATAAATTATTTATTTATTGTTAATTCCATTCCACAATATTCACATGCCTTTACTTCTGTGTCATTTATATGATTTATTCCTCCGCAGCATTCACATTTTACTATTCTTTCATGTTTTTTCTTTTCTACTTGTTCTTCAATTTTCTTTTTATATACTATTTTATTATTTTTATATTCTATTTCATTATTACAAATTCCTAATGATATTGCCTTTGATATATATTCTGTTGCTTTTTCTTCAGTTATTTTTAATTTTTTTGCTATTTCTTCTACGCTTTCTACTTCTTGAAAGTTTATTAGGTTTGAAATTTTTTCGTATATTTTCCCTTCTTTTATATTTTTCGCTCCAAAGTATATGAAAGCTATTCCTATTGCTAAAAATATCGATACCATTACAATGGTTAAGCCTACTTCTCCTGTTGGCTCATCTATTTCTGTTGCTGCTCCTATTAATCCAAAAGATACTGAGCATACACCTATTACTATTTTGGTTATTCCGCTAAATTTAAATTTATTTTTTGAGTTGTTTCTTAATTTTAAATATAACAATATTAATCCTACTGGCCAAAAAATTACTAATGCTAATATTACTACTACCCATGATTCGGCTAATCTTTTTAATTCCATATTTATTCCCCCTATTTTTATATTAGCATATTTATTGCCTCTTTACAATACTAAAATATGGTTTTATAAGTAAAGAATTTAGAATATCGGCCACTATAATTAGTTTCATTTTTTATTATAAATAATTACTGTTGTGTTATTTTTCAAAAAATATTTTTATAAATTATTCTTAATAATACTATGAAAACAAGCCATTAGAAATTTCTAATAGCTTGCTTTTTGTTACTTATTTGAAGCAATTGTATGTCTTTTTCATTCCGTCTAATAAACTAGTATAATTTATACCAAGCTCTTTTTCTGCCTTGCTTCCATCGTATATTTCATTTTCTTCTTCGGTAACTGGAAATGGTAAGTGTACTTTTCCTTCTGCCGCTTCTTTTAAGGCTTCTTCTGTACTTATTGGTTCAAGCTGCAATGGTACTTCTGATACTTTACTAAGTGCCTGCATAAATTCTTCATAACCTATGGGGTCATTTGGACATACATTGTACTCTCCTATTTCTGTTGTTTTGCATGCTGCTAATATAGCATTCACTACATCTTTTACATATACCATTTGGAATTTAGCTTTTGCATCTTTTGGATATCTTATTGGTATTTTATTTGATGCCATCTTTATAAATTGTGATTCCCTTTGCGCATAATTATTAGGTCCATATATTATGGATGGTCTAATTATTGTATAGCCTATTCCTATTTTATCACATATTTCTATTAGTTCTTTCTCCAAACATACCTTGCCATAGATATATTCTCCTATTTCTCCGTCATACCTAGTAGTAGTTAAGGGAGTGTATTCATCTTTTATATAGCCTACATTTCTTTCATATACATCTACTGTACTAATAAAAATGTATTTTTGTACTAGTCCAGGAAAGATTGGCATGTTTTCTATAACTCTTTTGATGTCTCCTGGGTTATATGCACAAAAATCTACCACCATATTATAAATTCCATTGGGAAATTTTTGTAATCCCTTCTCATTTCTTCTGTCTACACTATATTCTTTTACATTATACCGTTTCATCGAAATATTTCCTCGATTAACTAATGTTAATTCATGCTGCGTACTTGCAAGCATTGTGAATGCACGACCTAAAAAATAACTTCCGCCAATTACTAAAATTTTCATACTTTTTTCCTCCTTTAAAACAGTTGTTTTTAAGAAACTTATATTGTTGACGTTAGAAGTATATCATATTTTTAAGTATTTTTCAATATTATGTATAATACAAATTAGAATAAAAATCAGAATAATTTATGTTACAATTCACAGTTGATATGAAAATATATCCTGTAGGGTCGGACCCATGGGCGAACTAGGTGGCGTCAAGCCACTTATGTTTTCAATAATATTGAATATACAAATTTAGGAGAGGGTAGTTTCGTAGAAAGAATGGGTCGCCGAAGGCGGCAACCCCTACATAGCGAAAAATATATATAGATATAAATTGTAACATTGCATTATTATATTAGTTATATATATTAGTCCTTATTATATTAAAATTACTTTATATATATATAACTTTTAATGTTATTAAACTTAGCCTCTCCTATTCCACTAACTTCCTTCAACTCTTCTATTTTGTTAAATTTTCCGCTTTCTTTCCTATATGTAATTATTCTATTAGCCATTGCTTCGCCTATTCCTGGTAGTTTTTGTAGTTCTTCGCTTGTTGCTGTGTTTATATTAACTTTTAGTATTTCTTTACTGTTCTTCGTTTTTTCACTTGTATTATTACTTGAAACATATTCTTCCTCTTCTTCATCATTTATACTTGGAACATATAGTTTCATTCCATCTTCTAATAAATATGCTAAATTTATTTTAGATAAATTTGCTTCTGTTGTTGCTCCTCCTGCTACTTCTATTGCATCAATTATTCTTGAACCTTCTTCTAGCTTTACTATTCCTTGCTTTACAACTTGGCCTGTAATGTGTACTATAATTTCTTTTTTCTCTTCCTCTATAACATTTGTAGCTATTACTTTTTCATTTGAGACTTCTAAATAAGAATAGTCTTCATCTTTATTTTGATAGAAACATATGCATATTCCCACAATAATTACCCCTATTAATCCACATATTATTAAAATTTGTTTATAATTTTTTATATTAAAACCTCCTTTTATGTATTGAATTTTCTCCTTGTTTAATATATTATATAAACACATTATTATATTAAGGAGAATTTATGAAATATATTAGAAATATTACAATTATACTTTTATTATTTATATTTTTTTGTACAACAAATGCTATGGCTGTAGGTGAGCCTTCTGAGTTATCTACATATTCGCCTACTTGCCTTTTGATGGAAGCTAAAACTGGAAAAGTTATTTATAGTAAAAATGGCTATGAGCAAACGTATCCTGCAAGTACTACTAAAATAATGACAGCTATACTTGCATTAGAAAATTGTAAACTAACAGATACAGCAGTTGCAAGTTATGAGGCTATATTTACTGTTCCTGTTCGGATATACTAATGCAAATATTCAAGTTGGTGAGGAACTTACAATAAATCAATTATTACATGTGCTTTTAATTAATTCTGCTAATGAAGCTGCTAATATTTTAGCTGAACATATTGCTGGCTCTGTAGATGCTTTTGCTAATATTATGAATGCAAAAGCTACTGAATTGGGCTGTTTAAATACACATTTCGTGAATCCAAATGGTGTTCATAATGAAAAACACTATTCTACAGCTTATGATTTAGCTCTTATGGGTAGATATGCTATGCAAAATGAAACTTTTAGAGAAATAGTAAATACTACTTTTTATACCCTTCCTGCTACTAATAAATATCCTAAAAATGATAGGGTATTTGCTACTACAAATGAGCTTATTAAGCCAGATACATCTGATAAGGTGGATAATTATTATTATGAATATACTACTGGAATAAAAACAGGTTATACTAATGCTGCTAAAAATTGTATTGTAGCAAGTAGCAAAAAAGATGGTACTGAATATATTGTTGTAATTTTAGGTGCTGGAACTACTGAAAATGGGCTTTCTGCAAGATATTTAGATTGCAAAAATTTATTTAATTATGCTTTTGAAAATTATAATGTTAAAACATTGCATGAAGCTAATTCTGTATTAAAAAATACGAAGGTTTCAAATGCTAGTCTTTCTACTAAAAACTTAAATATTATTGTTCAAGATGATATTTCTGTTTTATTGAAAAATGATACTGATGTTAATAGTATAGTTCCTAATGTTGAACTTAATTCAGATTTAAAAGCTCCTATTGCAGAAGGTAGTGTTATAGGAAAAGTAACTTATGCGGTAGATGGTAATGAGTACTCTTCTGTACTTTTGGCTGGCTCTAATGTTGTAAAATCTAATGCATTTAATACTTTTTTAACAGTTGCTTCAGTTATAATTGTATTATTTTTATTGAATAAATTATTGTCTTCTGGTAAGAAGCAAAAGAAAAGAAAAAAGAAAAATGGTAGAAAGAAGAATAATACTAGAAGTAGTTATTTATATTGGTAAATTTGTGCAATAACCCTATAAGTAGAGAATGACAGTAATAAAAATTTGTAGAGTAACCTTATGTGTTTATATATATTAAAATCAAAATTGAAGCTCGACAGCCCACCCACGGCAGTTGAATCCCCCTTGTCTTCGAGGGTTCGATTTTTATTTTAATATATATAAATGCATAAGGTGGCTTATTTTTTAGCTATTTCTTTGAAGAGCGGGTCGCCGAAGACTGCGACCCCTACAATAAAATTGATTTTTTTCTATATAATCAAATAAAAAGACACAGTTATAAAACGTGCCCCTTTTTTATTTATTCATAGTCATTTCCAATTATTATTGTAAAATCTACATTTGAATTATTTAAACTTTTATTTAATCTATTTATATCCATTGTTTCTTTTATTTGTTTTTCTATTGTTTCTGACTGCATTGTTCTTTCTATTATTAAACTATTTTGTGTAACTGTTGTCGTTCCTGATTTTGATATTATATAGCCTGCATCCTTTAGTTTTTCTTTTGCACTTTCGAATTTACTATTAGAACTACAGCCTTTTAGTATTTCTACTTTAATTGTTTTATTAGTATTGTCAGGTAATGTAGTAGTATCACCTTCTATAGTTGCGTTTGTTGTATCTGTTTTATTATTTTCTGTTGTTATTTCTATATCAGCAAACAGTTCTTCTACTAATTGTTTAGTTTCCTTTTTATTTGCTACATATAGCCAAATTCCATTACATTTTTCGTTTGTACCTGGTACCATTCCTGTTTTTATATTTTCCATATTAAATTTAAATGCGTATGGAATATAGTATTTTATTGTTTCTAATGTTAAATCTGTTTTAATATTATCAAATACAATATTTAATAAGTTTATTACTTTTGTTGCATTTTCGAATTTTATAAGTTGTTTTAGAGTTGTTTGTATAAATTCTCTTTGTGTTCTCATTCTACCTAAGTCGTTATCTCCATACTCTTCTGGGTAACTTGTACCATCTTGATTATGTCTAAAACGTAATAACTGTTCTGCTTTATTTCCATCAATTAGTTGCTCTCCAGCTTTTAGGTGAATATGTAAGTTTTGATTAGTATCATCATAATTCATATCTATTGGTACATTAAATGTAACTCCACCTATGGCATCTACTATTTGTATTATGGCTGCTGTGTCTATTAAAACATAATTATCTATGTCTATTCCAATTACTTCTTCTATTCTTTCTATTGCATCTGGTATTTTTGTACCATTACGGTATACTGAATTTACTTTATAACTTGCTAAATAATTCGCATCTGCTGAATTTCTGTCTCTTTTTCCTACATATGTATCTCTTGGAACAGATAACATAGAAGCTTGCTGGGTTTGCGGATTATAAGATACTACCATTATACTGTCTGTTAGTTTATAATCATCTTCATAACCACTTTCACCTAAAACTAAGATATTAATTCTTCCAACTGTTTTTAATTTTTCAGGATCTATTCCTAATGCAGTAGCAGAAAGTGGATCATATTCTACTCCTTCCTTTTTAGCTGATGCGTGTCTAAAATAATTATATCCAAAGTAAATTCCATAACCTATTATAATGATTAGTATTATTAATAATAAAACTTTAAAAAACTTTCTAATTCTACTTTTACTTTTTACTTTTTTCTTATCTTTTGGATTTTTATTTTTATTCAATTGTTTCACTCCCATTTTTTTACTTGCGTGAAATTAGTATATCAAAAACAACAATATTTTTCAATATTTTACACCAAAAATTCATTATTTAATGTAAAATTAAGGTTTCAACTCACGGCTAACATATATTTAAAATGTAGGGACAGCTACTAGCTGCCCCTACATTTTAAAAGAATTCTCTTAGGCATTCCTTACCTGTTAAGCCCCTACGATCTCAATTTAAAATTGAGTACTTTTTATAAGATTATATTTAATAATATGTTATGATTATAGAATATGCTTCCTAAAATAGATTTGTTGATTGCTACTATTAATCCTGTATTTTCTATCATTGGGCTTATAAAAGATATAATTGCAGATACTATAAATATAACAATTAATGCTCTTACTATACCATAAGCTACTCCGCCTAGTTTATCTACCTGTTTTACTATTGGTAAATCTGTTATTATTGAAGATAGTGCACTTACAAAAATTAATAATATTCTTGCTATTATAAATATCCCTATTCCAACACATACATTTACTATTCCTTTTGAAATATCTTCTGCTACTGTATTTACTACTGTATTTTTTGTTTCATTTACAGAATTCTTTACTGAATCATTTATGTGTTTTACCATAGAATCTGGTAAATTACTATCCTCTTTTACTTTTCCTTCTTCTGAAATATCTTCCACAACAATTTCGACAATTGAATTTTTTATATTATCGTCTATACTTGTTTTATTAATTATAAAATTACTAATTGGCTTAAATAATACAAATGCTATTACAAGAGCTATTACAAATGAAAGTATTTTTATAATACATTTTGTCAACCCTTTCTTATATCCTAATAATATGCTAAGTAGCAAAATTGTTAAAATTATAATATCTATAATAAATGACATATTTCTTCCTCCTTATAAATTAATTAATTCTACTTTATTTCTGTATACAATTCCTGCAAAGTTATTGCATATAACTACATTTTTTATTTCTTGACTAGAAGTATATTTTTTCATTAGCCATCCATTTGTACTAATAAAGTGTACTTCAGAGCCTAAATTTATGGCTACTACGTTATCATAGCTGTATATTTCTTTTGCTATTCCATCTAATGTATATAAACTTGTTTTTTGACTTCCTACATTTACTATTTCTACACTTGTTTCATTGTTTAATAATGATGATTTTTCTATTACTCTATACATGTAATTCGTAAGTTCTATATCTCCGAAACTTATTTTTTTGCCTTCTTCTATTAAATCAAGTACTTTATTGTTTTCTTCACTTTTTATTATGTTTATGCTATTGTCGCTCATATATACTAACCTATTGCTTTCTTGATATTTTATATTTGTTATTAATTCTCCATTACTGTCTGTATATGTATATATTATTGGTTCTATTGATGTATCTTTTGTTTTTTGTTTTGCTTTTTGAATTGATACTATTTTTACTATAGATTGTACAGAAGTACCACTTGTATTTAATTCTGAAAAGGCTAAATATTGATTATCTGCTGAAATATCTATGCTCATTGCGGTTGTTCTCGATAGATATGTTTTAAACAATTCATTACCTTCATTATCAAATGTTTGAATTACAGATTTATGTGTTGTTCCAGATAAAATAACTGCTACATATCCATTTTTATTAACTACTATTTTGTTTATGTCTCCTTCTAAATCATTTTGCCATATTACTTTATCTCCTGATATTAAATATATTTTACTTTTATCTTTTTCTGCTATTAATAAGTACTTTCCGCTTGTTGCTACTATTGGTGTACTAATTTCTATAGTAAGCTCGCTTTCTAATTTACCAGATGAATCATAGTTTTTTAGTGTATTTTTACTTAGAATAGATATATATTTATCATTTGGGTATATATTACTATTTTCGTTTTCATCTAAACTAATTGAACTTGTACTATCTTCTACAATGTTTTTCATTAGTACATATTTATCTATTACTTCTCTAAATTCTCTATTTGCACAATATATTGCAAATATTATTATTCCAATTAGTAATATTACTGATATCGCTAATGTTATTGTAAGTTTTTTCTTGTTTATCTTTTTTATTTTTTCATCTTCTATTTCTATTATTTTCATCAAAAACTCCTAATAATTTTCTTCAAATTTATTTTATAGTAAATATCTAATTTTGTAAATAACAAATACTAAAAATTTTGGATATGGTTCTTAATGTTATAATTCACAGCCTAATTATTATTCACTAGCGCGAAGGGGTTAATATATTTTATTTTTGTAAAGAAGACTTAGGCAGCCCATTGAGGCGGGTAAATACCCCTTGTCTTGGAGGGCAAAATGAAAAAAATAAAATATATTAGCCCCTGGGAGCGGACTTTAAGCTATAGCTGTAAATAGTAACTTCGTAATCAGAACCTTCTTATTTATTATATATTTTTCTTTAATAATAAAAATATTTGTATTAGTCCTAGTACTCCAAATATTGGGTATAATATTTCTACTAAATTTGAAAAGCCTATATTTGAAATTAATATTCCTGTTACGCACATAATTAATAAAACAGAGTTATATCCTTTTTTACTTTTGCATATATTGCCTAAAAAACTATATCCTGCTGATATTACAGATGTAAATATTGATGCTATTATTACAAAGCCATATATATGCTTAAATATCTTTCCAAATTGCATTGTTATTTCTATTAGTGGCATTTCTAATTCTGAAACGAAGAATTCTCCTCTTAAAAATAAACCATAAATTATAAGTGCTAGTATTATTATTGTTATACTACTAATTATTGATATTTTTATTATACTCTTTTTACTATCTATATAATTGATTAAACTTGTTAATACTGGTATTAATATTATGCTGTTATAACTTGCATATAATATACTACTAAATATCCATCCACTTTGCCCAGTTATTAGCATTATTCTATCATTTTGTTTAAGCATATATGGGATGTTTTTTGTTCCTAGATATATTATTAATAATAACAAAAGAGGAACTAATATTTCGTTTGCTTTTATTACACCTTGTATACTTTTTTTGAATATAATATAACATATAATTACAAAAACCGTACTTGAAATATATATTGGAATGTTATAGGTTTGTTTAATATATGCACTAAAACCTGCTATCATTATATAAAATGAAATGAGTAAAAATGCATTTACTATTATATTTATAATTTTATTTATTTTAGGATATTTCCAGTTTATTCTTTGTAGTAATTTGTTGTAACTATTTATTTCATAAGTTTTTATTATTTTTAATACTCTATAAATTATAATTCCTGTTATAATTCCTGTTAAAACAATTCCTATTTTTCCATATGTACCATATTGAACAAAAAACAAATATATTTCTCTACCTGATGCAAACCCTGCTCCTATTAGGGTTCCTATTATTACAAAAGAAATTTTTAGAATGTTTTTCAATTCTTTCTCCTTTCAATTTGTTTCTTTCATTTTTTCTAGGGTATTTTCTTCGAAGGACGGGTCGCCGAAGGCTGCGGCCACTACATTAATGCATAAATTATGTCCTTTTATAAATTTAATGTTTTTGTAAATTAAAACAATATGTTTAGGGCGTAATTCGGTAAATTCTCACAGGTATTCCTTACCAATTAAGCCCCTACAATTCTATTTTTAACTCCAATCTTCGATCTATAGTTTCTGACTTCCAACCTCCAAAATAAAACCTCTCACTTAATTGTATGAGAGGTTTTTATTTTTTATTTCTATTTTTTTCTTCTTCTATATTGCCATACTATTATGCCTACGAATATTATTAGTACTGGTACTCCGAAAATAATTCCTTGTATTATATTGTCTTGTTCTACTGTTGCTGTATAGTTTACTGTGTTTGTGTCTTTTCTTACTACTATATCTTCTTGCCTATCTACTAAATATGCAATTGAGTCTATTATTAAATCTTTATTATAAGAGTATGATATGATTGGATAGCTAGATGATGATGATAATGTATAGTCTGATATGAATAAGTTTTCACCATATATTACTAGCTTTGATATTTTTTCTTCTTGATTGTTTTCTTCGTTTGCTTCTGCTACTTTCTTTTGTAGTTCGGCTCCTATTGTGAATGTTCCTTCTTCTTCTCCTGTTTGTTTTCCATTTGCTGATATGTTGAAGTTTGTTCTATAATATGAGCCTTCTCCTGATTGTAAAAGTTCTATTTTTGTTACATTTAGTTTTTCTAATTCTTCGTCTGCTACAAAGTTTAATTTAGTTGCATTTACTAGTAAAACAGCTGGTATATTTTTAGTTATGCTAGTAGAATTTACATTTGGTATAATTACATTTGGTGAACCAGACATCATTTTACTTGCATCTGTTTCTCTTATTACTCCAATTCCAAATGGTTCTAATCCATACATTGCTAAAATTTTATTTACATTTGTATAGTTTTGCTCTTCTGTAACTAACATATTAAACCATAGTATATTACCACCATTATTAATATATTCTATAATTGCGTTTGTAGCAACATCGTCAAAATCTTTATTAGGTGATGTTATTATTAAAGTATCACAATCTTCTGGAACTTTTGCTGTTGTTAATATATTTACAGTATCATAATTAGTTACTTCATTTCCTAAATAAGTTGTTAAATAGTTCATATTTTCATTAACTGAAAATTCTGAATATCCTTCTAAAAAGTATACTGTTGGTATTTTTTCTGCTATTACATAGCGAATAGCGTTTGTTAGTTTTTCTTCTGTGATATCTATTTCTTCATATGTTCCTGGGTCATAAGTATAAAAATCATACATAGATAATATTTTAGACTTATTTCCACTTTCTACTATTACTCCATTTGAGTTTGTATCTATTCCATATTTTTCTACTAAATCTGGTCTTTCTGTAGCATTTGTTACTTCTACTTGTATTTTTTCATTAGCATTATGATATTGTTTTGCTAAATCTATTATAGCATCTCCTTCAGAATATCCTATAAAATATATATTTACATCATTTTCAACATTTTTTACTTGTTCTTTACTTGTTTGAGTTAAAGTATATAATTTTTCTGTTGTGAAATCTATTGGGTCTAAATTTAAATTATTAATCCATAATGTTAATACTATAAATAGTGCTACTATAACTAACATAAATATTATTGTTGTTGTTCTTTTTATAAGCCAACTCTTTTTTATTTTTTCTATTAATTTTTTCACTTACATTTACCTCCTATCTTGCACTTTTTCTTCGTTGCATTACAGTTATAGTTAAAATTATGCAAAGAATTGTAAATGCTAAATATGTTACTGTATATGCTATACTAATTTGACCTGTTGTAAATTTGTAAAACATATTAATTAAAGAAAATCCTGAACCAGAATTTAAAAATTCTGGTAATACCCATGTTACAACAAAAGTTAGTATAGAAATCATAGCTGCAATTATTTGGTTTTCAGTTATACTTGATGCAAATATTCCAAATGAAATATATGCCATAGATAATAATATAAATCCAAATAATGTTACTAAAGCTACGCTAATATCTGGTGTTCCAAAATGACATATAATTGCTATATACATTACCATAAATAATAAAGCAATTAATACAATAATTAATGCAGATATAAATTTGGCAAGTACTATTTTTGTTATGCTAACAGGTGCAGTTAATAAAAGTTGCTCTGTTCCATTTTTTCTTTCTTCTGCAAAACTTCTCATTGTAAGCATTGGTATTAAAAATGCAAATACTAATATTGTTGGTAAATATGTAAAAATGTATATAAATATTCTTTGAAAATCTATAATACCATTAGAACTTGCTAGTTCTAGGTTAAAAGATATACTAAATGCTAATAAAAATATTCCTATAAAAACATATCCTATCGGTGATAAAAAGTATGTTTTTACTTCTTTTTTTATAATTGCCCACATTATTTTTCTTCTCCTTTCTTTTCTTTAACTTGACCTTGGTTTTGCTTTTTGTTGCTATTTTCTTTTTTAGTCTCTTTGTTTTTTTGTTTTTTGTCTGTATTTTCCTTCTTTTTTGTCTTTACTGTAGAATTAGTCTTCACATTTTTTTCATTTATTTTGTCTTCTACTTCTTCTGTATTTTGCTTATTATTTTCTTTCTCATCTTCTATTAATTTCATAAATGCATCTTCTAAGCTTACTTCTTCTTTTTTTAATTCGAAAATAGTAATTTCTTCTTTTGGTAGAATATCAAATAGTGCTTTTCTTAAATCATTTTCTACATCTGAAATTATTTTGTATTGCTTTGTTCCATCTTCATTATCTTTTACTAATTTTAATTCTTTAATGTTTTCTATTTTTTCTTTTATAGATTCCATTTTTCCGTTTTTATCTTCTACTGTAACATATAGCACATTTTTATTTTGTGATTTTTCTTCTAAGTTTTCAGGAGTATCTATAGCTACTAATTTTCCTTTATTAATAATTATTACTCTTTCACAAATTTGGCTTACTTCTGATAAAATGTGTGAGCTTAATATTACTGTATGTTTTTTTCCTAATTCTTTAATTAAATTTCTAATTTCTAATATTTGCTTAGGGTCTAAACCTACTGTTGGTTCATCTAAAATTAATACATCAGGGTTTCCTACTAGGGCTCCTGCCATACTTACTCTTTGTTTATATCCTCTAGATAAGTTTTTAATTAGTTTGTTTTGTACTTCACCTAGTCCTGTTTCTTCAATAACTTTATTAACTTCTTCTTTTCTTACTTTTCTATCAACAGCTTTTAATTCTGCCATGTATTTAATAAATTCTTTTGCTGTTAATTCATGATATGAAGGTACACCTTCTGGCATATAACCTATTTGTTTTTTTGCTTTTTTTGTTTTTTTGGAAATATCATAACCGTTTACTTTAATTTCTCCTTCTGTCATTTCTATAAAACCAGTTATCATATTCATAGTAGTACTTTTTCCAGCACCATTTGGACCTAAAAGTCCAACAATTTCTCCATCTTTTACTTCAAAGCTAATATTATCTACGGCAGTAAAATCACCATATTTTTTTGTAATATTTTTAACTTCTATCAAAATAATTCCTCCTTGTTAATAATTTATGAAATATCTATTTCCCTAAGCATTCATTAATTTCAAAATTATATTATCATTAAAATTATAATGTTGCAATAGTGTTCACATAGAATTTACAAATTATATAATTTCGTATAATAAAAATACCTTTCTTATTAATTTTTTGTTTAATAAGAAAGGTATTTTTATTAGTATTTAATTCCTATTACTTTTACTATTTTCATATGACCACTTTCTGTAATTTGAGAACTATTATTAGTCAAATTTACTAGGTACATAAACCATTTACTATAACTTGTTAAAAGTATCATTGGATTACTTTCTTTTCCTATAAGTTCTTTATAATTGTTTACTAAAATAGAATATTCTTGCCATCCATATTCATATCCAATTATTCCTGTTACTATTACTAGTTCATCAAATATATGTTTTCTGTAAATTAGTTGTTGTTTATTCTTTATTTAAAAATTTTAATTTCATAACAATTGTATAAATTTATATTTTATTATTTAATTTTTAGTAATATCTTTTTTAATACTTAATATAGTTAATTAAGAGGAGATTTTATATGTATTTGTTTTACCCTTTATTTATAGCTTTTTTATTAGTATTTATATCTGAGTTAGGTGATAAAACACAGCTTTTAGTTTTATCATTTTCATCTAAAATAAGAGCGTCAACAATTCTTATAGGTGTGGCACTTGGTTCATTTTTTAGCCATGGTATTGCTATTTTATTTGGTAGTTCGGTTGCTTTATTAGATAATAATTTTATACATAGTTTATTAGAAATAATAACTTTTATTTCTTTTATTATTTTTGGCTTTTTATCATTTCTTCCAAAAAGAGCAAAAAAAGAAAGTACTAAAAAGGATAATTTTATAATGAAACTATCTAAATTGGGTTTAAGTTATATTTTAGTAATTGCTTTTTCTATTGCTATTGGTGAAATTGGAGACAAAACTTTTTTGGCTTCTGTTGGACTTGGTATAAGTTATCCAAATTATAAATTATTTTTAATAATTGGAGCTATATTAGGTATGGTTATGTCAGACCTTCTTGCTATTTTATTTGGTAAATTTTTAAGTAAAAAAATACCAGAAACTTTAATGCAAAAGCTTTCTGGTTTATTATTCATTGTTTTTGGTATTATTGGTTTTATTAAGTTTATTATTTAATTTGTAAATTTTATTTTTAATTGATTATAATACATTTCAAATAATTCGTTATATATTATCTGTTACTTTTGTATATTCTATTGATACATATGCTTTTTTTGATGATCTATCTGTTTTTGTACTAATTATTATTCCCTCATGATTTACATGAATTTCCATTTGTCCTCGTACATCTTCATTATGTGTTATTGGAATAGGTGCTGTTTCTTCATCATTCCAGAACATAAAAGACTTTCCAGTATTTATCCATATTGTTTCTATATTTTCAATACTATGCGCATATGTTTTTGTAGTGTTATTAGGTAATGATTCAATAAATATTGTTTTTCTATATATAGGTTTTCCCATCCATGTTTCATTTGTTTTTGTTTCTTCTAATGAATATTCATTTGATTTATCATTGTTTGACGCTACTTTTACTCCATTTATGCTTGCTAATTGTAATGATGAGTTTATTTCAAATTCATATGGGTATTGCTTTAATTTTGTAAATATTGATGTTTTTTCTCCTACTGTTATTTTTTCCTTGCTAGCCACTTGAGTTTCTAATGCTACATATTGAATTTCATTATCTTTATATAGTATATCTGCTAGTTCTTGTAATGTTGGCATTTCTTGTTTTTCTGCATATTTATTCATTTGGGCTGTTGTTATTTTTAAATTTATTTTTTCTGTTGCTTCTTGCTTATTGTTTAATTCTTTTGCTTCTTTTGCCTTATTAAATATTCCATTGTTTCCTAAACTTAAATATATTGCTACACTTGATAATATTATTAATACTATTATTGTTATTACAAGTGATATTAGTGTTATCCCTTTAGCTTTTTTAAATTTAAATTCTTTCCTCATATATGTTTTCTCCTTCGTTTTTTATTTACTTTTTATTATATAATAGCTTTAATTATTAGTATATATTAATTTATGCATCTATTTTATATAATTTATATTTAATATTCAATATGTTTTCTGTAAATTATTTATCACTTATTTCTTTGTATTATAAAGGAATAAGTAGCGTATCATTTTTCTATACCAATATCTATTAAATTTTTTAATCTTAAATTGCGAATTCTTTAATTTTAAACTCTCTATATTTGTATGATAACTTAAGTTAAGTTAAATAAATAAACTTATTTTAAGTTATTTTATATTTATTAAGAGGAGTTGAATTTTATGTATAATCGAATTAGAGATTTAAGAGAGGACCATGATTTAACTCAAACTCAAATAGGTAAAATACTTAATATGTCGCAGACTGGTTACTCTCAATATGAGATAGGTAAGAATGATATTCCAACTAGAATATTAATAGAACTCTCAAAATATTACAATACATCTGTTGATTATTTATTAGGGGTTACAGATGAAATCAAACCTTACCCTAGGTCAAAAAAGTAAATTAATTTTTAATTAATTTAAAAGAGAAGAATTACAAGTTCTTCTTTTTTCTTTTCACATATTTTTATTTATAACATATATTATTATAGGTGATTTTATGGGTTGTTTAAATGATTTAAATCCTTGTGAATTAGTTACACTTGCTAATATTATTTCTGTTTCACTTGCACAAAATTTGAGTTCTGATGAATTAGCATCTCTTGGTGGCTTTTTTACTATTCTTGGAGATAGTTTAGCTGTTCTTTCTGTTTCTTCTAATAACTGTGATAAAAAACCTTCTTGCTAATTTATTGTTAGCTATTATCTTTTGCCTCATCTAATGGTACAACCCTTAATTTGTATCCTAATGGATATAATAGCCTTATAATTCTCTTCTTCCTTCTAATGCCTTACTTAATGTTACTTCGTCTGTGTATTCTAAATCTCCTCCTACTGGTATTCCATGAGCTATTCTAGTTGCTTTTATTCCTAATGGTTTTATTAATTTTGAAATATACATTGCTGTTGCTTCCCCTTCTACGCGTGGGTTTGTGGCAAGTATTACTTCTTTTACTTTTCCATCCATTAACCTTGAAAGTAGCTCTTTTATTTTTATTTCATCTGGACCTATTCCATTCATTGGAGATATTGAACCATGTAATACGTGGTACATTCCTTTAAATTCGTGTGTTCTTTCCATTGCTACTACATCTTTTACATCTTCTACTACACATATTATGCTTTCATCTCTTTTTGGATTTGAACAAATAATGCATGGATCTGTGTCTGATATATTATAGCATTTTGAACAATATTTTAAGTTCTTTTTAGCATTTATTATTGAAGATACAAATTCATTTACTTCTTCTTCTGACCTATCAAGCATATAAAATGCAAGTCTTGCTGCTGTCTTATTTCCTATGCTTGGTAATTTTTCAAATGCTTCTATTAGTTTTTCTATTGATGGTGAATAATATGACATTTTTATGCTCCTTCTCTATCTTGTTTTTAATACTGATGGGGACATATCTTTTCCTAGGATAAATTCTTTAAGGATAAGATATGTCCCGTGCTGAGTTTATTACATTATTCCGGGGAATGTTATATTTCCCTAAACTTTGTGCTTGAGCTGAGTCTACTTTTCTTAATGCTTCGTTTACACATGTTAGTATTAAGTCTTCTAGCATTTCTACATCGTCTGGGTCTACTACATCTTTTTTTATTTTTATTTGTTTTATTTCTTTTGCTCCTGTTACTTTTACTTCTATTGCCCCTCCACCTGCTGTCGCCTCAAATTCTTTTGAAACTAATTCTTCTTGACTTTTTTCCATATCTGCTTGCATTTTTTTTGCTTCTTTCATTAATTGATTGATGTTCATTCCACCAAATCCTCCCATTCCTCCTGGGAATCCACCTCTTCTTGACATATTATTTCATCCTTTCTCTATCTTATATATTATTCATTATTCACTATTCCTTATTCATTTTGGTAATTTCTTCGAAGAGCGGACAGCGGACGGCGCTACCCCTATATCTATTTTAATTACTCATTATTTATTATTATCCATTAATTTAATAAATAATTAATACTGAATAATTTTTTATTTTCTATTTTTTATTCTACTACGTTAAATGGTATTCCATTATCTTCCGCAAAACTTTCTATTGGATTTTGTTTAGTTGCCTGTACTGTATTATTAGCTTTTGCATCTATATATTTTATTTTCATTGGTTTACCACATTCCATAGAAATACGTCTTTCTATTTCTGATATATTTTCGCTTTTTTCTAGTATTGTTTTTCCAAATGGCGTTAAACCTTTTGGAAATTCTATTGTTATTACTAAGTCATTTTCTTTTCTAGCTATTGAATTTATTAAATTTGTATATAACATTATTTTCCCTGCATTTTTTAATTCGCTTACTATTTTAGGCCATGTTTCTAGTTTTTCTCCTACATTAATATTTTGTACTGGTCTTGTTTGCATTTGTGGTTTTGTTTCTTGTTTTTTTGTTTCTATTTTTTGTGGTTTTTGTACAGAGTTTTCCACATAATTTGAAGTTTTGTTAATAACTGTATTTCCTAACCCTGAAACTTTCATTTCTAAATTAGTAATTTTTTTCTGTAAATTTTTTATTTCATTACTATCAATATTTGTATTACTTTCTTTTTCTACTTGACCACTACATAGTTTTATTATTGCTACTTGAAATAAAATTAACCTTTGTGAAGAATATTTTATTTCATTTTCTAAATTAGATAATGTGTATATTATTTGTAGTAACTCTTCTTTTGTTACTTTTTCTGCTAGTTTTTCGATATTTGATAGTTCTTTTTCTGAATATAAATTCAACTTTTTACTTGCTTTATATACTAATATATCTTTTAAATACTTAATAATTTCCCATAAGAAATTTTGTATATCTTTTCCTTCTATAATTACTTCATCTATTGTTTGTAATGCTTCATTTACATTTTCTTCTAAAATATTAGTTACTATTTTGTTTATATATTCTAGTTTTGGTATTCCTACTAATTCTTTTACTTTATCTTCATCTATTTTTGTTTCTCCATCTTGCAAGCATCTTTCTAGTATTGATAAAGCATCTCTCATTCCTCCTTCTGCTAAAACTGCTATTACTTTTAGTGCTTCAGGTGTTACTTCTATTTTTATTTCGTCACATACTATTTTTAACCTTTTTATAATATCTTCATTTGATATTTGTTTAAAGTCGAACCTTTGACACCTTGAAAGTATTGTTGCTGGCAGTTTTTGAGGCTCTGTTGTTGCTAAAATAAATTTAACGTGTTCTGGTGGTTCTTCTAATGTTTTTAGTAATGCATTAAAAGCTCCTGTTGAGAGCATATGAACCTCATCTATAATATATACCCTGTATTTTGCTTTTGTTGGTAGAAAATTTACTTCTTCTCTTATTTGTCTAATGTCTTCTACACTATTATTTGAAGCTGCATCCATTTCTACTATGTCTGTAAGACTTCCATTTATTGCTTCTTTACAAATTTCACATTCATTACAAGGCTCTCCATCTTTAGGGTTTAAACAATTTATTGCTCTTGCTAAAATTTTGGCTGCTGAGGTTTTACCTGTTCCACGTCCTCCATTGAAAAGATATGCATGTCCAATTCTTCCGGCTATTATTTGATTTTTTATTGTTCTTGTAATATGCTCTTGTCCTACCATTTCTTCAAAATTAGTTGGTCTAAATCTTCTATATAGTGCTGTATATGTCAATTTTTTCACCTCTTTTTCTTTTATATTTTTTAATATAAAAATAGTACAAGATTTTTATTAGTTTCTCTATGGAAGATATTTTACATATAAGGAACTACTTATTGCTGCTTCCTTCCGGATCTGACAAGATTCATAGGCTTACATTAAAATACCCTCCATACAGAAACCAATTTTCTTATACTATTTTTATTATATATATTCTTTTCATTTTATGCAAGTGTTTTTATTTATTTTAATATTTTATTCCTATTATAGATTCTACATAAATATAATAGCCATCAGTTCCATTGATACTTTTTATAACAAATCCATTATCAGTAAAATTTAATATTGTATATCTCGTATCATATCCCCATAGTCCTATGTCAGTCGTTTCATCTTTTGTTATATTTGCTTTAGATAGACTTGTAGAACTTTTATGATTTCCATTTTGCGAATGTTCAATTATTATTCTGTCATAGTTATTTATATCATATGATTCATTAATAAATTTATATTCCCCTTGTTTATTTGCTGTGCCTTCCCATAAAACAGTTTCTTTTGTTTTATTTTCATTTAATATTTGTTTTAATTCTTTTACTGTCATAGTTACTTTTGCATCATCATTAGTTGCAAGTAATAACTCTCCATACATATTATTTAATTCTTCTTCTTCCTCTTTTGTTGCGTTTATATGTTTTTCTTTTGCTAATTGAGCTTTATTAAATATTCCATTTTCTTTAAGTGTTAAATTTATTGCAATTCCTGATAAAATTATTAAGACTATTATTGTTATTATTAGAGCAATTAGAGTTATTCCTTTATTTTTACTATCTTTTTTCATAAGTTCTACTCCTTTATATATAATTTTGCATAAGTATTATATATGTATTTCTATTTTATATTCTTATTAATTTTAAGTCAATATTTTTCACAAAATTTAACACAGTAGGTACCTCTACTGTGTATTATTTTTCTCTCTTAAACACATATTTACTGGTATCTGTTATTTCTAAAGCTGATTTTCCTTCTCTTGTAATTTCTGAGGTAGGAAGATTTAATGTCATATTAGTTTTATATTTTTTTCCTTCTGTATCTATTATTATATCAAAATTAATTGAAAATTTTATATCTTCATCTGTTATATTCATATTATCTAGTATTGTTCCATCTATTACTAAATCTTCTGCTGTTAAAGTATATTTTCCAAGTCCCATATTTCCAAATGCTATTGCTACTATTCCTCCTTGATTATTTATTTCAAGTGTAGTTGTGTCACTTTTTGCTGCTCCTTTATATGTTAGTCTGTTTCCTTCTAATATGAAGTCATTTGAATATGTAAATTTTTTATTTTCAGTTGTATTTGGTATAAATATCTTTATATCTCCTTTATTTGGTTTTTTTATTATATTTATATTATCTATTGTAACACTATCTATTACTGCCTCTTTTTTGTAATTTTCATTCTTTTTTATTTCAAAATAAATCCCATTATTTTGAACAATACCATTTTCTAAACCATCTGTACTTAGTATATTATCTTCACTTACAACCATACTTCCTATTACTATTTTAGAAAGTTTAAATGGCATGTTTGTTTCGCCTTCTATACTATATTTGTATGTAATTATTATTGCTATAAATATTAATATTACTAATATTATAAAGGCAATTGCTGTTTTTATTTTATCTTTTATTTGAGTTTGCATTTTATTTTCTCCTTTATACTAAATTAATGAATAGTGAATAATGCAAAACTTGCCTATGAATTTTGTGTTGTTTTATGATATTTATACTTTTTATTATTAGCTTTTTTATTAGTTTTTCTTTTGCAAGTTTTGGCGGAGCGGGTGGGATTCGAACCCACGTGCCACTTTTCGTGACTAACTGTTTTCGAGACAGCTTCGTTATGACCGCTTCGATACCACTCCATATTACGCTTGGCGTGTATTATTCCCTCGTACTGTTTCTTCGAAGTGTGGGTCGCCGAAGGCTGCAACCCCTACAATTCATTTTTATTTTTTATTTTTTCTTAATTCTTTGAAAAATTCTTGTAGGATATTTTCACATTCTTCTTTTAGAATTCCTGTTTTATATTCTACTTTATGATTAAATGGATAATCTTCTAAAACATTTAATACACTTCCACAAGCTCCTGTTTTATAATCCATTGTTCCTATATAAAGTTTCCCAACCCTTGCTTGAATAATTGCTCCTGCACACATTGTGCATGGCTCTAATGTAACATACATTTCACAATCTAATAATCTCCAAGAATCTAATTTTTTACTTGCTTTTTGTATTGCTAAAATTTCAGCGTGTTTTGTGGTATCCTTTTTACTTTCTTTTAAATTATGTGCTCTTGCTATGATTTGTCCATCTTTTACAATTACTGCTCCAACAGGCACTTCTAACTTATTATATGCTTTTTTTGCTTCTTTTAGAGCTTCTTTCATAAATTTTTCTTCCATTTTCTCTCCTATTTTAAGGTAATACATTTCTTTTATTTTGTATTATTTTAGTCCTATATTTATCTAAATCTATATTAGATATATTTTCTATAAAAGAATCTAATTTTTCAAGAGATAAAATATTTTTGCTATGTTCATTATAAATATCTATTTCTTTTAAATTCTTATTCGTTTTTATTTTTTTAATATTTTTTGAATAATCTATTTTATACTTTTTATCTATATATTCATTTGTCATAATATAGCTATAATATAAATCTCTAGCAAAATTATAATCAGAAACTTCTTGTAAATATTTTTTATCTAAAAAATTATTGAAAAACAAATAATCTGTAATCAAATGTAAAAATATACCTTTTTGATAATCTGTATTTATATTGTTTATTTTTAAATATTCATAAAGTAATACTTTATTTTTTAAATCTTTTATCACATTATCTCCTTCTTCTATTCCATAATGTGACTTTACTTTATCTTTTGCTAAATCTACATCTATAACTCCATTATAAAATTCATCTATATTTTTAATGCTTTTTTGTTTTTCAATATATCTTTTTGCTATTGCTAAATGAATACTAAAGCTTGCCACTTTTTGCCTCCTATACAAAAATGGTGTTCTGGACAGGAATCGAACCTGCGACCTACAGCTTAGGAGGCTGTCGCTCTATCCTACTGAGCTACCAGAACATTTTACTTGTTTATTTTACTATACTTCTTTTAAAAAATCAATATTTCATTTTTGTTATTTTTATGTTATACTATTTTATAGTTATTATAAATTAGAATATGTACTAAGGAGTGTCCCCAGCGTTCCGATTTCGGAACGAAAAGGACCGTCCCTACCGTGCGAAAGGAGTTTTATTTGTATGCAGAAAATATTGGGATTTATGAGGAGAACTATTAGAAATTATAATATGATAGAAAATGGTGATAAAATAGCAGTGTGCTTATCTGGTGGTAAGGATTCTATTACTATGCTTATGGGGCTTAAACAGCTTCAAACTTATTTTGATAAGGATTTTGAAATTGTGGCTGTTAGTGTTAACCCTGGGTTTGAGTTTTTTAATGTGGATTTTTTACAAAAAACTTGTGATGATATTGGTGTTCCTTTGATTGTTGAGAATAGCCATATTAAAGAAATTGTTTTTGATATAAGGCAGGAAAAAAGGCCTTGTTCACTTTGCGCTAATATTCGTAGAGGAATTTTGAATTCCATTGCTGTTAGAGAAGGCTGTAATAAAATAGCTTTAGGGCATAATGAGGATGATGTTTTAGAAACATTTTTAATGAATTTACTTTTAACAGGTAGCTTTTCTACTTTTGGACCAAGTACATATATGGATAGGTCAAAAATTACTGTTATTAGACCTTTAATTATGACTCCTGAAAAGGAAATTAAAAAGTTTGTTAAACGCAATAATATAGAAGTAATGAAAAAGAATTGCCCTATGGATGGTGTTTCTAAAAGAGAGTATATGAAAGATTTGCTATATAAACTCAACTTAGATATTCCTATGGTTAGAGCTAATTTGATGGGTGTTATTAAAAGGAATAATTTAAAAGGTTGGCATGAATAAAGTAAAAGAAACGAGGCAATATATTGCCCCGTTCCTTTTTTCACTATTTTGTGTATCTCTTTTATTTTAGTAATTTATAATTATATTATTTAAAATTACTTCTGCCTTCGGCTCTGACATTCTTTTTACTTCTTCATGAACAGACCAGAGATACTGTGCTTCTTTTGACCCTTCTTCGTATTTAGGAATGGTTGTTAACGTTACATAGTCTAATACATCTATATAAGTTATTTCTCCATCCTCGTTTACATCGTGTAAATATGTAACATAGGGTTCTGCTTCAGAATTATTTTCTTCTGCATTTGCTACAATGGGAATTGCTCCTATTGCAATTGTTAAAATTACTAACATTAATTTTTTCTTCATGCTTTTCCTCCTTATGTTTTGTTAGTATTGTTGTAATTAACATAATTTATATTATAACACTTTATTTCTACTTTGTCTACTATTAAGGTTATTATTTTTCTCGTATTATAATTATTTGTAAATGACTTTAAAAAGAACATAATCATTTTTTTATGTTTATGTTCTTTTTTATATTAATTTCTTTCGCAAACTTTTAAGAAGTGATTCCAGCTTTCATTTTCTTTCATTTTTTCTTGTAATGTACTTGGAATATTATTATATGAATTATCATTTTTTAATATTTCTACCATTAATGTTCCTGTACATTTTAGTAAATATTTATTTGCTTTTTTATTATTAAATATTTTTTCTAATGTTGAAGTATTATTTAATATTTTTTCTAGTGAATTATTTTCTTCATTTTCAATATTAATTCCAGCAAGTCTTGCCCATGTTTGCCAACTATCTTCTTTTAATGCTACTATATTGTATAAATCTATGTATCTAGTTGTATCAGTATAATTTCTCATATATGAATTTTGATAATCAAAATACCAAGTATTGCTAGTTGAGTGAGCTGACAAAATTCCTATATATCCATTCCAATTATCTGGAATATCAATTATTTCTAAGTATTTGCCTATTTTATAATAACTAAAATCCATATTTTCTTTCAAATATTTTTCATTAGTTTGGATGATTACTCCATTATCTGCTTTTTGTTTTTCCGAACTACTATATACTGCATTTCCCACACCTGCTGAAGGATTACCAACTATATTTGAAGATATATATAATTTAGAATAATTCGCTAAATTTATTTTATTATTTGTGAAGATCTTTCCTAAATACCAATAATAATTTTTTCCACCATCACATGACATGTAGTTCTTGCTGTGGACCAACCTCCTGTTACTTCATTGCACATATTTCTTCCTTCTAAACCTGATTCTCCTAATGTTCCATCATATATAAATTTATATCCTAATCCTTTATATGGTATTTGAGGTAAATCTAATTCTATATTTTCTAATTCTTCTTCGATTTTATTTATTTGGCTTGTTTCTGTTATTTCTGCATTTGAATATAATCTTTTTGCTTGTTTTGCCTTTCTAGATATCCCATTTTCTCCTAAAGTTAAGCTTATGGCTACACCTGCTAGAATAATTAGTATTATTATTGTTATTATAAGTGAAATTAATGTAATTGCCTTGCTAGATTTGAAGTTTATATTTTTACTTTTCATACTTTTTCCCCTCATTTTTATCATTAGTATTATAACTTATTTTAATTTAAATTTTCATACTAAGTTTAACTTTTTGTCTTTCCATATCTATTGCAATTACTTTCACTTTAACTATATCCCCTACTGATACTATTTCTGAAGGATTTTTTACGTATTTTTCGCTCATTTCGGAAATGTGTACTAGTCCATCGTGTTTTACTCCTACATCTACGAATGCACCAAAGTCTATTACATTTCTTACAGTTCCTGTTAATATTTGTCCTTCTCTTAGGTCTTCAAATTTTAGTACATCACTACGTAATACTGGCTTTGGCATTTCTTCACGTGGGTCTCTTCCTGGTTTTGAAAGTTCGTCTACTATGTCTTTTAGTGTCATTTCTCCTACTTCTAGTTCTTTGGCTGTTTTGTCTATTTTTATACATGCTAGTTTTTCTTTTATCTCTTTTAATCTTTCTTTATTACTTAAATCCTTTTTATTATATCCTATTAATTCTAATAGTTTTTCTGCTATTTCATAACTTTCTGGGTGAACTCCAGTTACTTCTAGTGGGTTTTTACCTTCTGGTACTCTTATGAAACCTGCACATTGCTGGAATGCAACTTTCCCTAGCTTCGGAACTTTTAGTAGTTCTTTTCTTTCTTTTATTTTTCCATTTTCATCTCTATATTTTACTATGTTATTTGCTATTGTTTTATTTACACCTGCTACATATGAAAGTAATGATGGTGTTGCTGTATTTACATCTACTCCTACTTTATTTACTGCATCTTCTACTACTCCAGTTAAACTCTCTCCTAATTTCCTTTGGTCTACATCATGTTGGTATTGACCTACTCCTATTGCTTTTGGCTCTATTTTTACAAGTTCTGCAAGTGGGTCTTGCAACCTTCTTGCTATTGATATTGCTCCTCTTAGTGAAACATTTATATCTGGATATTCTTCTGTTGCAAGTTTTGATGCTGAATATACGCTTGCTCCTGCTTCTGATACTATTGCATAATGTACTTCTTTACCATATTTTTCTTTTACTTCTTTAATAACATCTGCAACAAATATTTCAGATTCACGTGATGCTGTTCCATTTCCTATTGCAAACATATCTACATCATATTTTGCAATTAAACCTATTAAAACCTTTTTAGCACCTTCTACATCATTTTGTGGCTCTGTTGGGTATATTGTAGTAGTATCTAATAGTTTTCCAGTTTCATCAATGACAGCTATTTTGCAACCTGTTCTATATGCTGGGTCAAAACCTATTACTGTTAAACCTTTTAATGGCGCACCTAATAATAATTGTTTTGCATTTTGCCCAAATACTTTTATTGCTTGTTCTTCTGCTTTTTCAGTTAAGTCACTTCTAATTTCTCTATCAATAGAAGGCTCTATTAAACGTTTCCAGCTATCAGCTATTGTATCTTTTAATATTTCTTCATATTGTTTATTTTTTATAATATCTTTTTCAATTATTTCAAGAATTTTTTCTTCTTGTTTTTCTATTTTTACTTTTAGGAATTCTTCTTTTTCTCCTCTATTTATAGCTAAAATTCTATGGCTTGGAATTCTATTTACTTTTTCACTAAATTCATAATACATTTCATAATTAGACTTTTCATCTTCTTTTGAAGCTTTTGTTTCAATTAATCCATCTCTATAAATTAATTTTTTTATTTGTTTTCTATATTCAGCATTATCAGAAATATTTTCAGCAATAATATCTTTTGCACCTGCTATTGCATCATCTATATTTTCCACACCTTTTTCACTATTTGTGAATTCTTTTGCTATTTCTTCTATATTTCTTTTATCTTCTTGTTTTATTATGATTTCAGCTAAAGGCTCTAAACCTTTTTCCTTAGCAATCGTTGCCCTTGTTCTTTTCTTTTGTTTATATGGTCTATATATATCTTCAACTTCTGCTAAAGTTTTTGCAAGTTCAATGGCTATAACTATTTCATCTGTAAGCTTACCTTGTCCTTCTATTGAATTTACAACTTCAGCTTTTCTTTCTTCTAAGTTTCTTAAATAATTTAATCTATCCCCTAAATCACGAAGTTGTTCATCAGAAAGTCCTCCTGTTGCTTCTTTTCTATAACGTGCAATAAATGGAATTGTATTTCCATCATCAATAAGTTTAATAGTAGCCTCAACTTGGCTTTCCTTTACTACTAATTCTTCTGCTATAATTTTTGTAATATTCATTTCTAAATTATCTCCTTTTTTTATTACCCCAAAATACCGAATTATCTTGGAGCAATTGTATTTGTTTTATGATTATATCAAATGATTTTTATTTTAACAAGTACATTTTTACTGTTTTATTTCTATAAATGTAGGTTTGTCAAACATATGTCACACTTTCTTAGAAATATCTATTGTTGAAATACTTAGTATGACCTTTCTGTACTTTAACCTCTTATATATTCTAAATATTTTTCATTAGGACTTAGCCATCCTA
>CATLDI010000015.1 GCA_949902805.1 uncultured Clostridiaceae bacterium | reverse complement strand
TTTACTCCATAATTTTCTTTTTGATAAAATTCTATTACTTTTAGCTTAAATTCATTTGAGTATTTAGACATAAAATGAACCCTCCTTATTAAACTTATTTTGTCTAATAATTTGGGTTCACTTCAATGCAAATTAGCATTTAGCTCTACTTTTTATTTTACCACAAAATTTTCTTAAGAATTCCTAAACATTATTAATAAATTCTTAAACCTCTTAAAAAACAAATAAATTGCTATATAATAAAAACAGAAAATTAAAGGAAAGAGGTAAAACAAATGGAAATAGTAAGAGTAGAAAACTTAAAAAAATATTATGGAAAAGGAGATACTTGTGTAAAAGCTTTAGATGATGTTTCCTTCTCAATAGAAAAAGGTGAATTTGTTGCAATAGTAGGACCATCAGGCTCACGGAAAATCAACAATGCTACATATGCTAGGAGGTGTAGATAGACCAACTTCAGGAAAAGTATATATAAATGGAACAGATATAAATTCTTTAAAACAAGATGAATTAGCAATATTTAGAAGAAGAGAAATAGGCCTAATATACCAATTCTATAATCTAATACCAGTGCTAAATGTAGAAGAAAATATAACACTTCCAGTTTTATTAGATAAAAAACAAGTAAGTAAAAAAGACTTAGAAGAAATTTTAGAAATTCTAGGATTAAATGGAAGAAGAAAACACTTACCAAACCAATTATCAGGAGGTCAACAACAACGTGTATCAATAGGAAGAAGTCTAATAACACACCCTTCAATAATATTAGCTGATGAGCCAACAGGAAACTTAGACAGTAAAAATTCAAGAGAAATACTAGACCTATTAAAAGAATCAAACAAACAATATAATCAAACCCTAATAATGATTACACACGATATGAATATTGCCAAAGAAGCAGATAGAATAATATGGGTAGAAGACGGGAAAGTACAAGAGAATAGGGGGTAAGAATTTTGAAAATATTAAATGAAATAACAAAAAAATATTTAAAACTAAATAGAAAAAGAAGCCTAGTAACTCTAATAGGAATAATATTATCTGGAGCAATGATAAGTGCAGTAACAACACTTGCAGTAACCTTTCAAAGGTTTATGTTAGATGTAGAAATATCACAAGATGGAGAATGGGAAGCTATAATAGAAAATGTAAATTTAGAAGAATTACAAGAAATAAAGCAAAACAAAAAAATAAAAGAAATATTAGTAATGGAGCCATTATCAATAGCAAAAAACGAGTATTCAGAAGATGAATTTATAATGATATACAAATATAGCAAAGATGCCTTAACAAAAATGAATGGTGAAGTAATAGAAGGAAGAATGCCAGAAAATGAAAATGAAATAGTTTTAAGCACTACATTTTTTGATAGAAAAGAAAATGAACCGAAAATAGGAGAAAAAGTGAGCTTCACCTTAGGAAAAAGGATGGACGAAGGATATGAATTAATATCACAAGCAAAAAGTGAAACAGAAGAATTTATAGAAAGCGAAAAACGAACATTTACAGTATGTGGAAAAATATATAGACCAGTATTTGAAAGCTCTACAGACCATTACACATCAGGAATAACTCTTCTAGAAAATGAAGAAAAAATAACATCAGAAGTAGTAGATATAGGTATAATAAATAAAAAAGCAAAAGACGTATATAAAAACACAGAAGAAATATGCCAAAATTTAAGTACTGAGAACACTCACAAAACTGACTATAACAGATATGTACTAGCATATAAAGGAGTAAGCCATACAGCAGGATTTAATACAGCATTATACAGCATTTGTGCAATATTAATAATAGTTATAATAGTAGGCTCAGTATTAGTTATTTATAACAGTTTTGCAATATCAGTATCAGAAAGAAAAAAGCAATTTGGAATGTTATCCTCAATAGGAGCAACCAAAAAGCAAATAAAAAGAAGTGTTATATACGAAGCAGCAGTTTTAGGAAGTATAGGAATACCAGTAGGAATATTATCAGGAATAGCAGGAATAGGAATTACTTTAAAATTTGTAGATAATTTACTAAAGCCAATGTTAACAGATACAAACTGGGGATTCAAACTTACAATATCTTGGCCATCAATATTAGTTGCTAGCATATTAATAGGATTTACAATATATCTATCAGTAATAATACCAGCAAAAAGAGCAAGTAAAATAAGCCCTATAGAAGCAATAAGGCAAACCACAGATATAAAAGTAAAACCAAAAAAACTAAAAACGCCAAAAATAATAAGAAAAATATTTGGAATTCAAGGGGAACTTGCACTTAAAAATTTGAAAAGAAGTAAAAAAAGGTATAGAACAACAGTAATATCATTAGTAATAAGTATAGTATTATTTATGGCAACAACAGGCTTTGTAGGCTATATGTTTGAAGGATTTGACACAATATATAAAACAGTAGACTTTGACTATCAAATACAATTAAACAAAACCGAAAAAACAGAAGAACTATATGAAAAAATAAGTAATATAGAAAAAGTAGAAGATATTATCAAATATAAATATATAGCAAAAACAATAGAAGTACCAGTAAACAAACTAGATACAAAATTAAAAAATGCAATTAATGAAGAAAGAAAAGAATGTGCACAAAAACCACTAAGCGAAAACGATACTTATGATTTAGTAGGTTATATATATTGCTTAGACGAAGAAACATACAAAGACTACTTAAAACAAGTAGGAATAAGTGAATTAGAACAAGATGAATTTATACTAGTGAATTATGCTAATTTATTACAAGAATATAAAATAGAAACACAAATATTAAACTATAAAAATGGAGATGAAATACAAGTAACAGAATATAAATACGAATATGATGAATATGGAGATGAAACAAAGAAAACAGAAGATGGCACATTCAAAATGAAATTTGCAAAAATAACGCAAAAACTACCATTCGGGCTAGAAGGCTCAAACTTCATAGGAAATACAATATTCATAACTTCAAAAGAGAACTTTGGAAAAATAAATAAAAATAATACAGAAATGGACGAAACAGTAAGAATAAAAACAAAAGATGTAGCTTTACTAGAAGAACAAATAGGGATGCTAAAAGAAAAATATAAAGAAGAAGGATTAGAAAATACACTTAATATAAAAGAAGAAATAGAGCAAATGAAAAACCTAAAACTAATAATACAAATATTCCTATATGGCTTCATATTCCTAATATCAGCAATAGGAGTATCAAATGTATTTAACACAATATCAACAAACATAACACTAAGAAGAAGAGAATTTGCAAACCTAAAATCAATAGGAATGACAAACAAACAATTCAAACAAATGCTAGACTTAGAATGTATATTTTATGGAAGCAAAGCACTACTATATGGACTGCCACTAGGAATACTAGTATGCTACCTACTAAATTACGCTTTTAGTGACATGATAAAATTTATGTTCAAAATACCATGGAACAGTATAATAATATGTGTAATAGCAATATATGCAGTAGTATATGTAACAATGGTATATGCAAGTAGGAAGGTAAAAAAAGAGAATATAATAGATGTAATAAGAGACGACAATATTTGATTTCCGATTGGGGACGTTTCCAAATGGGAAGTTTGTCCCTTTTTGGAAAATGCATATTTAATAATTAATTTTATATTGTAGGGGTCGTAGCCATCGGCGACCCGCTCTTCGAAGAAATTACCATAAGGATTACAGACGAGAAACTTCCTTTGCCAAAATGGAAAGTTGATGAAAAAGGTAAAGTACCTTCATATGCTGGACCTGGTCCTAAAGGGTTACCAAGTCCTATGACAGATCATCTTATTGTGGATATTTCATCTGTTTCTAAAGCATATTCATCTGAAAAAACTACAATGATACCAGCTTGACCTGATGAAGATGGCGATTTTTGGTGTTATACAGTAGTACCAGAAGGTGTATGCAAGTGGTGGAATGAATTGTCCACTAGGTAGAATAATGTTAAAACAAATGTTGAGTCAAAGAAGATTCAGCATTTGTTTTTTACAGCTCAAAACTAAAATAATTATCATAAATTATGATAATAGACTAAAGATTGACAGAGTTACATAAAAGTGGTATAATATAATTATTAAAAACTAATATATTAGGAGGTCTCAAAATGACAGTAGTAGTAAAAACATTAGCAATAGCATCAGTAGTAATTTTCATTTTCTTCTCAGTACTTGCGATCTTCGTTCCTAAAAACCGGATTTTTGACTATATAGAAAAGCATGAATTTCTGAAAGGAATCTTAGTAGCAATATCTGCAATAGGGGTTATGACCATATTGCTATTGGTGAATTTAGGAAAATAAAAAAGATGGGTTCAAAATGAGCCCATCTTTTTATTATAGAAATACCAACAAAATTCAAATGAAAAATTGTCTAAATAATATAAAGGGTAAAATATGATTAATTGCTAATTGATTACCTTTGTGATATTATTAATCAAAATTATAAAAAATAGGAAGAATAATATGAAAAGTATAAATAAACAAGAATTGCACGATATTTTTAGAGGAATAGCAGAAAAAGAAGAAAAAGAGTTTAATAAACTATATGAAAGATACAACAAACTAGTATATGCCATTTCATTTTCGATACTAAAAAACAAAGAAAATAGTGAAGATATTACACAAATAGTATTTACAAAAATATGGAATATGAATACAAATAATCTACCAACAAGAAATGAAGCAAGTTGGCTATATAGTATAACAAAAAATGAAACTTTAAATTTCTTACGAAAACAAAAAAATACAGTTAACCTTGAAGAAGTATATTACATTAATAATGATGATAAAGAAATAAATGAAATAATAGAAAAAGATACATATAATAGAATAATTGCAAAGCTAGATGAAAAAGAACAAGAAATAGTTTCATTAAAAATACTTTCAGGACTATCTTTTAAAGAAATTTCACAAATACTAAATATGCCAATGGGAACAGTACAATGGAGATATTATAAATCTTTGCACACACTAGAAACACTAATAAGTAGTATATCTTTATATATAGTAACAATTATTTTATTTGTAGCACAAAAAGGAATAAATGTAAATAAAAAGAAACCTAATATTCTCAAAAATACTGAAGTAGAAAATTCAATAATTAAAGAAAAAGAAGAAAATAGTGAAATACAAGAAGATAAAGGTGAAACGCAAAAAGTAGAATTACCTAATAATAGAGTAAACAGTATAGAAAGTGAAAAAGTACTTGAAAACGGAGAAACGAATAATCAAGAAACAATAATGGAAATACAGGAAGAAAACACTAATATAAATATGTATGATATAGGAATACTAAGTTTTTCGGGTATATTCTTAATTATTACAATAATATTCACTCATATTTTTAGAAAACACCAACAAAATTTACGAAGGAAAGTGTCTAAATAATAGAAAGGGAAAAGGTGATTAAAATGAAAAAAGTAGGAGCAATAATATTTGCAATAGTTATGATATTAATAATTATTTTAGGAAGTTTATACATAATAGATACAAGCAATATGAAAAATAATAAACCAGTAGTTTTTAGTACATGGGGAAAAAAATATACACCACCAGATACAGAAAATCTTTCTAATATAACTAATGTAGAATTAGAAAATTTGCCAAAAGATTATTCACTAGAGCAAGCAATAAAAGACGGATGTTTCATTATAACAAATAATAAAATATATAACAAAAACAGATTAGATGAGTTTATAAAAAATACGGAAATAAATGCTCAAAATAGAAAAGAGGATACAATAAGAATAGTGCAGTACACAAAAGAAGGAGAACCTATTATAACCGAGCTAAGTTTCAAAGTAAAAGATGAAACCTATATATTAAGTGGAGAAAATGTTAATAAAACTACATATATATTAAAAAGAGATAATACAAGAGATAGCTATGCTGAAAAACAAGAAATAACAATAGACGAAGATATACCAGGAGAAATTTATACAATAGGATTGCAAGAAGGATGTGAAAGTATAACACTTAGTTTAGCATTAATTGCACAAATAAACTATGTAGATGCTAATTCAAAAATATACGATTCAATAGATATTTGTAGTTATTTACCAAATGCTGAAATAGCAGATTCTATATACTTTTATGGAAAAGTAATAGAGTCAAAACAAAATTACATTATAGTAGAACCAAACGAAGGAGAAGAGATAAGAAAGTCAGCTGATAAAATATCTATTGGTCTAGGAGAATACAATGATGCAATTTATATGGAAGGAACAAATGTAAAAATAACATATACAGGCTATGTAATGGAAAGCTACCCAGCCCAGGTAGAAGCGACAAAAATAGAACTAAAATCAGCCGAAAACTTTGAAATACGCTTTTATGATAAACAACCACAAACAGATACTAAAATTCACAAAATATTAGATAAATCAGAAACAGATAAATACGACTACAATATTTATACTTATGATGGTTCAGTAAACATTCTAATAAATGGAGAAGAGATGTCTTTAAGAAATGCTTTATTAGAAAATAAAATTATAATGAACGAAATAATAGAAAAAGCAAATAAAGACTTAAAAGATAATAAGATAACAGGCGATACATATAAAGATGGCGGAAGTATAATATATAACTATGAAAATTATACAATTATAAAATTCCATACATTAGGTGGCAATAGAGATGTATATATAGGAACAAAATCAATGACAATAAATGACATACAAATTACTGAAAATAGAAAAATAAAAGAGTAAAAGGGGCTGTAAAAACTAAAAAATCATTGAATTTATATATGTATTTCCAATGATTTTTTAGTTTTTTTACAGCCCCTTTTATGATTAGTATATTGAATAAATATAATTTAGTGTATATCAGAAAATTATTATTAACTTTCTGATTGTGTATTAGATAGGAATTTAACTTTTTTAGAAAATCTAAAGTAACATCCCCATATAATTGTAGATGATGTTGTTGATATTATTGAAAGCAATACATTTCCATAAAAACGCAGTGTTAATGTTTCATCAATACATATTGAACAGCAACCTAATAAAAATAAAATCGCTAAAGAAGCTATTCCTAAATTAAAAAGTAATTTCTGAATATTATCAATTTTTTTCTTTCTAATAATAAATATTAATATAATTAAATATACAATAATAATTAACAATGTTTGCAAGTTAACTAGTGACCCAACTGTTTTTAAATTTGAAAACATATCATTTTGCACTATTAAGCTTACACTATTCAAAATTAAAGAACGTATAAGGATAAAAATAAAAAATATGTAAAAGAAATTAGCTTTTTTATATTTATTTTTTTCATTTTCACTTAATTCGACATCATGTCGTGGTTTTACAAATTTTCTAACAATTAAAATAGTAATTAAAGCTAATAATGAAATGTAAACAACAAGCATTGAATAATCAGTTTCAGCTTGAAAAAAATTGTTATTTTGGTTATAAATTTGTATATGTTCCATAAAATTATTAGCATCTTTTTTTTCATAGTTTGCATCAAGACTTGTAATATTTATTGTTATGTATTTTTTATTTTTGACTGTAAAATATGAGTAAGAATTTACAGTTTTTCCACCAGAATTACTAGTAGTTTCATAAAATATATAAACTTCGCCATTTTTTGTTTTTATTATTTCACTAGATACTATTTCCATAGTATTTTTTAATTCTTTTATATTTTGTTCATAATAATATTGTAATTTATTATCGTCAAAAGTATTTAAGTTATATATTTGAGTAGATTCTTGATTTTCAACAGAAGAAATTAGAATTTGCTTAGATACATCTGCTTCAAGAGAATCTAATAATAATAAAACTACATTATATTGCTTTATCAAATTGATATAGTTTTGTTTTGCTTCTTCATTTTGATTTAGTGTAGAATTCTTATCATTTAACTCTTCCATAATATTATGATAGTTTGTTTCATCATCACTTAAATCTAAAAAAATCCCTTGTTCATCTAAGTAATATTGATTACGTATAAAAAAGGAACTTGCATAGCAGTTACTTACTGATAGAATAACCAATAAAATTAATAGAAAAATTAATATTATTTTTTTCATAAATCCTCCTTTATTTTTTATTTCGATTTTTATTATATATTATACTGAAAAAAAATACAATATTAAAAAAATATACTTTGTAAAAAATAACAAAGTAACTTTTACTATTTTTTATTTATCTATTGACATTTTAAATACCTAGATATATAATGCATAAAAATACATAGATAAACTATGTATAAAGGAGGGTGAAAATGAAGGTAAGTAAAGAACTATTAAAAGGAAGTACAACAATGCTTATATTGGAAATGCTAAAAAGTGAGAACATGTATGGATATCAAATGATTAAGAAACTAAGTGAAAAATCTGAAAATGTATTTGAACTAAAAGAGGGAACTTTATATCCAATTTTACACACACTAGAAGAAGAAAACTTTATTACATCATATTGGGATGAAAGTACAGCCAAAAAGAGAAAGTATTATGCTATTACTGAAAAAGGAAAGAAACAATTAAAAGAAAGAAAAGAAGAATGGAAAATATTTAGTAATGGTATAAATAGGGTAATAGGAGGTGTTTCATTTGCACATTAAAGAATTTTTAAACAATGTATGTGGGCAAATAAAATATAAGCCTATTAGAAATGAAATAGCAGAAGAACTAGAAAACCATATAAACGAGGCTAAAGAAGATTATATGAAATACGGAATGCATGAAGAAGAGGCAGAAGAAAAAGCCATAATACAAATGGGAGAGCCTGAGAAAATAGGAAAGAAACTAAATAAAATACATAAACCACAAATGAACTGGCAATTATTAATACTTACAATAATATTATTAGAATTTGGATATTTAATAAGCTATGTAGATGGCACTGACAAATGGAAAATAAATTTAATAACTAGTCTTTTAACAATGATACCATGTATATTAATTTATTTTTTAGACTATAGAAAAATGAAGAAATATGCAGACATATTTTATATAGTAGCAACAATTATAGCTATACATTCAATTCCTAATATAGTACGGAAGAACCACACATAATATAGAAATAAATATAATGCTACCACTATATATAATAGCTTTTATAGGTTTTATAGAAAATATAAATAATGAAAGTAAAATAAAAATTGAATATTTTGAAAAACACAATATAAATACAAACTTAGTAAAAATAATAACATTAAGCATTTTATCATTAATACTATTATGGAATTGTAGAACGAAATCAGCATCAATAGTTTTAGCATTAGTATATTTTTCAATAGTAGCATTTAAAGTAATAGAAAGTAAGAACAAAAAATATATTAAAAAACTATGGAAAATAACAGGAATTTCATTAATTGTATTATCATTAGTTTTCTTAGTATATCTTGGCTTAACAAACACACTTGAAAGAACTATAACTAGATTAATTGCAAACTTTAACCCGCAAATAGCTCCTAATGGTGAGGGATGGCAGGGAATTTTACAACAAGAGGTAGTTAATTCAGCGAAATTATTTGGAAAGATAGAAACTACAAAAAACATAGAGTATAGTCTTTTCAATGCAGAAAACGAAGTTTTCCCTATAATTGCAATGCTTGCAAATTATGGAATAGCACTTACAATAGGAATGGTTATAGCAATTTTAGTATTTAGCATAAAACTAATTCTTGATACAACAAAAATAAAAGACTCATATGGAAAACTGTTAGCAATAGGAATAGCAAGCTCATTTATTTTTAGAAGTATATTTTGTATACTAATGAACTTAAACTTAGGAATAAGATCAGATTTTGAAATTCCATTTGTATCTTGCGGAAAAGAAGAATTAATAATAGATATGATAAGCTTAGCAATTGTATTTTCAGTATATAGAAGAAAGAACATTATATTAAACACAAGCAAACAAATTGCAAAATAAATTATTAGGATTACAGCAAATATACTTTTGAACAAGTGCTATTGTATGTAAATATACAAAAAGTAAACAGTATAGTAAATTTGTAATTATATATTAAATATGTTATAATATAGTTATAAAAGAGCAAAATAAACGAAAGTTTATGACGCAAAGCCATAGGTCTAAAAGCATTTATGCTTATGATAGCTAGGTTGCACATAAGATAAGGGGGAATTTTATATGGAAAAGAAAAAAATGAAATCATGGCAAAAGGTTTTATTGATAATTAGTATTATTATAGTTATATTTATTATATTGACATTAAGAAAATTAATAATATTATTTGAATTAGATAAAACTTCTAAAGAATTTGGAGAACATGAAAATTACTATGTAGAAACATATACAACTCAAGGAAATAGCATTAATGTAACAAAATCTTATCATAAAGATTCAAAATATTTAACAACAATAGAGATTAGTAGTATAAATTCTATGCAAAAAAGGCTAATAACTTTATATAATGCTGAAGGAGAACAAATATCAATTTATGAATCTGGTAATGTGAAAAAAGCAACACTAGATAAAGAACTTGTTGGTGGAAATATTAGTGTAAATAATTATATACCTAGTAATTATGGATTTTATAATACTCTTTTAACAGCAATAACTTCAAATATTAGTAGAATAGAACATAATGGGAAAAAATGTTATATAATTGAATCTAATAGTAATTATCAAATATGGGTAGATATAGAAACAGGATTAGTAGTAAGAGAAATAAATAATTCATTTATAACAGATTATAATTATAAGTTTGATATTATAAAAGATGAAGATATAGTAAAACCCGATTTGACAAATTGCACAATTGAATAATATTAAAGATGGTCTCAATTTCATATGCGGTATATATAATCGTTTATGGTATAATCTAAATAAAAAATAGTAAGTTATAGTGGAGGTACGAAATAATGACATGGTTTCTTTATATGTTAATGATTCTAGGAATACCGATATTTTATTACATATTATTATATAGATTACGAAAAAAGATACCGAAAGGTCATAGCATTGTATCAATTGTAATGGGGATACTTGTATTTCATACAATTTTATCATTGCCAATGTATACAATATTTGTACCTGTTATTACAGATAGCTCTTATGAACTATTCCAAACATGTTTACTAGCGCTAACAAAATTGTATATTTATGGTATTATCATAATAGGCTTATATATTGCTTACTATATTTTTATAAATAAAGAAAGAAAATTTATAATTTCTATAATAACAATTACAGTTATTTCTACTGTATTAATATGTTTCTTAGGTGGATTTTTATTTAAAGAACGTGAAAGACCTGATGATTTATATTTAGAAATGAAAGAAATTAATACTAAAGATAGCCTTGTAGGATTATCAAGAGAAGAAGTTGTTGAACGATTAGGAAAACCAATAGAAATGCACCAATACAATAATATAGAGCAGGAATATTATACCTATAATGCAGGAAATATATATGTAGGAATAATTTGGAAAAATCACAATATTTTTACAACGAAACATGGATATCACTTTACAGTTTGTTTTGATAAAACGAATAAAGTGAAATATACTTCAATGAGAGAAGATATTTAGAATTTGATTAAAAGGATATGTTTGAAATAATTAATAGTTTAGACTTTACAAAAGAAACTCATGATGATAGTCCTAATTATTGTATAAAAATAAATAGTAGAGAAAAAGGAAAACTATAAAACTTATGAAATTGAAGTATATTCCAATACATATTACATCAGTACTAAGTAAAATATTAAATAAATATTTTAAATAGCATATAAAACTAGATATAGGGGTTCAAATACTGAACACCCTATTTTTAAAATTACAATATAAAAAATGTAACCTTTATCAAAAAAATGGTAATATATAGTTAGATATATCTAAAAAGGAGTTCTAGAACAGAAAATGAATAATAGTAAAAAAATAAAAGAATACATGAATAAGCAAGAATTAGATATTGAAACAATTATGCAAGAATTTACAAACTATATCTTAAAAATTATAAGAAGTACCAATTATAATTTTAGTGATGAAGATATAGAAGAAATTGCTTCAGATGTCTTTCTTGTAGTTTGGAATAATAAAAATAAATTAGATATTAATAAAATGCTTGCTCCATATATAGCAGGTGTAACAAAAAATATAATATTAAAAAAACAGCACAATAATAAAACTAGTATGGACAATATAGAGTTTTTTGAAAACACTTTATACGATAATAACATTTTAGACTTACAATATGAAAACATAGAAAAAAATAATATTATAAAAAATGAGATAGAAAAAATGAAAATAGAAGATAAAAATATTTTTGTATATTATTATTACAATTCAAGAGGAATGAAAGAAATTGCTGAATTATTAAATATAAATGAAAAAAAAGTAAAATCTAGACTATTTAGAATAAGAAGAAAATTAAAACTAGAATTAGAAAAAAGGGGGTACAGCAATGAATGATAATGAAATATTAGAAAAAATAATATCAAAAACAAAAACAAAAATAGCTGTATCTGAATTTATAAAGGAGGATATGGAAGTGAAAAAAGTAAATAAATTACCAAAGATAGCAGCTACCATTATAGCAACTATTGGAATAATGTCAGGCCTTGTATATGCAACAGCTAATATTTATGAAAAAATATGGAAAGAGCCTAAAGAATACAGAATAAACCAAGGAGTAACAGAAGAAGAAAAACAAAAATGCATTTCAGAAGAAGAGGCACAAAAAATAGGAAAAAGTTATTTAGAAAAAATAGGTTTTGGAGATCAAACTATAACACGAACAGAAATAAAAAAAGAACTCCGTTCAAATAATAATATATGGGAGTTAAGTACAAAAAGTGTTAGACTCGAAATTGATGCAATAACAGGTAAAATAAAACTCGTATATATACCAAGTACAGAATATGAAAAGCCAAAAAACTATGGAATTACAAGAGAACAAGCAAGAGTAAAAGCAAAAGAACTATTAGAAAAATATAGACCAGATGATATGAGTGGAGAATATGAATTAGTATCATTAAAAAGAAATTCAGAATATGACAAAAATGCATATATTTGGTATGCGGATTTTTATAAAAAATATGATAATTTAGTAAACGAAAATGAACATATAAATATAGGATGGGTGCCAACAGTAAATGGACTATATTCATTAGATATACAAAATGACAAATACGAAAATAATGAAGAAAAAATAACAAAAGAAGAAGCGATAGAAATAGCTACTGAAAAAGATGCTCAAATTACCGAAAATAGAAAAATTAAAAGTATAAACGCACAAATAAGAATCAAGAAAATGAATGAACAAGTATATTTAAGAGAAAACTTTACACAAGAGTATGAAAAAGGAACACTAAATTATGAAAAAACAAGTGAAAAGATATGGCAACTAAAGAAAGATGCAATCTTTTATGAAACAGAAGGAAGAGTGAGAAAAGTATGGGTTGTTGTTATAGAATATGAAAAGCAAGAAAGAGGAAAATCACCATTATTCACATACTATATTGATACTACAACAGGAGAAATTATAGGAGGAACTACAGGGGATACTTTTAGTACTGAAAATACTCTAAGAAATGATCCACACAATGTAATAGAAAAATAATTAGTAAAAGCAGATAAAAAGTTGTGAATTATCTGCTTTTATGATAATATGAGAAAAAAGGAGATGTAAATATATGAATAATAAGAAAAGTATAGTAATCATCACAATAATAGGTATAGTTTTATTACTACTTATTACATCAACAATTATATTAGCAAATAACAAAACAATTGGGTAACAGATTAGGAGTTTTATATTCTAAAGCAATTTATTATTATGATAGTATAGGAGAATAAGTTGTCAATGGAAAAGCTAAAAAAATAATAATCACATTAACAATATTTATATGTTATATTATAAAAAATAAAGGAATTAAGAAATTATGAAACAAATTATAAACAAAATAAAATTTAATATTTTTACATATATAATAATCTATCTATTAATATTTATAATTACAAAATTAATAATAAATGCATATGGAATGGAACTTATGAGGTGCGTGTATAATTTTACTATTTGCACTATAATATTGGGATTTATTGCAGGTATGGTACAAGCTATAATAAGAGCTAATGAAAAATCTACTAAAATTTATATAGCAATATGCTTAGCTTGTATAACTTTTTTCTTAGCAATATTTGTAAGCTTTTATATTGCGTTTTTATCTCCTGAGCATGTAGTAAAAAAAGATAAAAAACAAATGGTAGCTTATGTTAGGGCATTTCTAAGTACAAGAGTTGATTACTATGATTATTATAATATATTGGTTAGAGGCAAATATAGACTTATAGAAGATGATTATGGAAAAGGTGGATTTGATCCATTAGATGAAAAAATAGATTATAAATATGAAATTATAAGAACTACATATTATGACAAAAATGGGAAGGTTATAGGTGGTACTGATATAATAGAACCAAAAATAAAAATTGTAGATGCTAACAATAATATAATAGATATAAAGAATAATATTAATTCAAATAATGAATATGACTCTAACAAAATGCCAAGCAATGTATCCAAAGAGGATATATTATATGAAAAAGATTTTAGTGAAAATAAAAAGATAAGAGTAGCTTACCTAGAATCAATATTAGCTCAAAGGTCAACTATAAGAATAGAAAAAACAGAAGATGGTGGAAACACATGGCTATCAGTTCATGAAACTTCTGATAATTACATAACAATTCATAATGGTGCAGAGTTTGTTTTTATAGATGAAAATATAGGATTTATAAATGATCCTGGTCTTGCAGGAACAGATGGAGAAAATAGAGGATTAATGGTGACTAACAATGGAGGAAAAACTTTTGAAGATGTAAATATCATTCATCCTGATAATATAGAAGAAAGAAATTTATTTGTAAAAGGAGTTCCATATGAAGAAAATGGAATATTAAAAGTACAAATATATACTATAAATCATAATAAAGACCCAGAAAGAACATACTATGAATTTGTTTCAAAGGATAAAGGAAAGAATTGGGAATACAGCAAAATGATAAAAAATAATTAATGGTATCAAAAAAGAGAAAACAGTCTAAAAGCGAGTTTTCTCTTAATTTATTTAAAAATACTAAACGAATTCTAGCAATTATTATTACTATCGCACATTTTCTTAGTACAATTAGCCATATAAAATCTCTTTTCAGCAAGTTTATCTTGAACTCCACGAAGAGCTTCACCAAATCTTTGGAAGTGAACTATTTCTCTTTGGCGTAAGAAACGAAGTGGGTCTAAAACGTCTGGGTCATCTTTGCATAAATCAATTAATTTTTCATAAGTTGCTCTAGCTTTTTGTTCTGCGGCTAAGTCTTCTTGTAAGTTTGCAATAGGGTCGCCTTTACAAGCAATATAAGCAGCAGTAAAAGGCATTCCAGCAGCAGATTGAGGGTATACATCCACACCGTGGTCAGTATAATAAGCTCCAAGTCCAGCCTTTTCAATCTCTTCTGGACAAACTCCATCAGTTAATTGGTGTACTATAGTTCCAACCATTTCTAAGTGTGCAAGTTCTTCGGTACCACGATGATGTCACTTTAAATGGTTGTGTTAGAGATTTATCTCTTACAAACCATTATATGCCGACTTGTCGGCGAAAAAATTTAGTGCTATTGGCTGTAAAATTTTGAACTAGTTCCAAAATGGAAAAAGTTCATTTGGTGAACGGAAATAGTACACTTAGTGAACTGAAGCTTATTTTTATAATTCTGGTGTTGTTTTCCATTATTGTAAGATATGTGCAATTTCTACACATATGTTACAAATTTTTAATTATATTGGAATTTTTACCAATTTTAATTGAAATATATATATATTTGTAGTAAAATCATATGCGAAAGGAAAGATTTAATGCAAGAAATAGAATACATAGAAATTGGTAAATTAAATATAAAACTTTTTGAAGAAATTGGAGAACATTTAATAACAGATGAAGTTATTTTTACATATGAAAGAATGAATCATGTTGAAACAAAAAGAGTTCAATTATTTAATCAAGTGAAAGAACACTTACCTAATATATTATATAATCCAGATTATATTTATAAAGATTGGAATAATAGAGATAATACATTAGTATTAATAAAATCTTTAGATGAAAAATCAAATCTAAATGTAGTTTTAAAAATTGCAGTATTAAACGATGAAAAACATACAAAGAATTCTATAATAACTATGATAAAAATAGGAAACAAGACTTTTAATAAGATAAAACGAAACAAAAAAGAAAATTTATTGTTTGAAAAACTAGACAATTATGAATAAAAGTTGTATAATTAAAGTACAATATAAATAGTTATTTGAGGTGGTAAATTGTGTCAACCACGCACCCTATGGGTCAAAAGAGATGTAGGAAATGATACACCTACCAAATAACTAACAATCGAAGAGGGCTATGGAAACATAGCTCTTTTACTTACTTATTTTTGAACTAGTGTAAAAATTGCATATGTTTAACTTTTTATTTATGTAGTTCTACAAAAAATAATAGCCATACAATTACATAGTAATTATATGACTATCCTATCCTTTCATATCATGTTTTTAATTTACAAAACTTTTAATAATCATATTTGTGTTTGATATTTTAAATTTAATTGTAATAAAGAATAATAATAAAACTATAACTTGTAATAAAAACTAGCCAATCTTTTAAACAGATCTTGCTATATTACTTTCATCATTTTCCCATAATTCTTTTTGATATAAAAAGGATAGTATAGGCTGTTAGCTTTTTCTCATTTATCTTGCTAAATAACTTTGCAAGCACCTATTTTATTATAATTCTATTTCAAATTCTATCGAATTTAATTTTGAAATTTCAAAATCTGTATCTTGAATTTTCCTTTCTAAAATTTCATATTCTTCTCTTATTTTATCTATGTCAAAATTTATTGTCTTACATTCAAAGTAAGAATTATTTACTTCTGTCACTCTTTTCTTTACATTCTTTTGCGTTATTAAGTAATTGTATAAGTTTTTCATCTTTCTTAAATTAGTATTATCAACTAAGGCTTCTTGAATAGTTCTCCCATCTGGCAATTTAAAAGTATTATTCTTTTGATAGATAATAGATTTTATTTTTGTAATTCTTTCTTGTGTTTTTTTATAATCTTCAAAATCCTTTTCAAAATCATCTTTATAATCTTCAATTATATTTATTGTTCCATCTAGTTCTTGTGTTGAAGTATTATACACATATTCTTTTAAAGAATAGCTATATGATGAGAATTTTCTTTCCTCCTCTACAACGATATTCATTAAATTAGATAAATTTGTTTTCATATGCTTCACTCCATTTCTTAAAAACTTTTGTTTGATTATACTTTATTATTTTCTTTTTGTCAATATTTACTGATAGATTTTTTGAATTCACTAAGTGAACCTATCAATTTTGTTTATTCCTATTTTCATTCAAATATCTCTGATACATTTCATCCATACTAGAAATGTATTGCATGTCTTGCTTTATTTTGAATTTTTCATATTCGTTTTCAGCTTTTTCTATTGCTTCTTTATGTGATATAGAACCTGCATTTTCTAATATCTTTTTTCTTCTAAATTTTAATAAATCATCTGTTGCATCAATCCAATTTTGCATTGTCATGATGTGTCTTTCTTTTGCTTCATCTTCAGCAAATACGATAAAGAAATTAGTTAAATCATTTAATTTTTTCAATTCTTCTTCATTTAAATAATTTTTAGCTATTGTTACATCATATTTATATATTAAACCATCTGGACTATTTTTCCAATTTGTAAGTCCCATGTGTTCTTTATTTGAATCAGCTCTATTATAAATGAGTTCTGCAGCTGTATGTCCAGAAATAGCATAGTGTAACTTGTTTTGCACAATTTTAAAGAAAATATATGCTTCTTCTGATTTTGGATTATAATCAACAGCCGTTGCTATAAATAAATCTGTTATTTTTTGATAAGCCATTCTTTCACTTGTACGAATTGTTTTTATTCTTTCTAATAACTCATCAAAATATTTAGCATTTACTTTGCCACCCTTTAAAAATCTATTGTCATCTAATGTAAATCCTTTTATCATATATTCTTTGATTAATTTATTTGCCCATGTTCTAAATTTAATTGCTTTTTTAGAATTTACTCTAAATCCAATAGAAATAATCATATCTAAATTATAATATTTAGTTTTATAACTTTTATTATCTGATGCAGTATATTCCAAAATGGAACATACTGATTTTTCATCTAATTCTTCTTCAGTAAAAATATTAGAAATATGTTTATATATTGCTGGTCTTTGTACATCAAATAATTCTGCTATTGCATTTACATTTAGCCATACATCTTCATTTTGCAATACTACTTCTACTTTTGTGTTTCCTTCTTCATCAGTATAAAATACAATATTATTTTCATTGCTGATTAATCTATTATCCATATAATATAAACCTCGTTTCTTATTTGTTATATATTATCAAACTTTTGTTCCTTTGTCAATTGCATTATTATAATTTTATAAAAAGAATAGTACACAATTTCAAATTATCTATAAAATTTTAATACACCAAGTGAACTAATATTAAATTTTTTAGTTCATTTGGTGTATTTTTCTAAAATATTTTATAAAACTTTAGTACACTTGGTGAACTTTTTTGATTTTTAAGTACACTTTTTTTCAGATTTAACGAAGAATAGCGGGTTTGAGCCAGTTCACCCAGTGAATTTTTGCATCATATTTGCTTAAAATTTTTGTTCTTTTATTAACTCTTGAAGGATTGTCCTTCAATGTGTGTAGGCGATATGTTAATACCGCTTTCCTGCCTTTAGTATTCACCTTAGTTCACTTGCTCAAAATGTATTTATGTCTCTTTAATTAAATATACTTATCCTTAAATCCTCTTAACTGAAAAATAATGTGCTTTTAAAATTTAGTCAAGGTTGTGTGATAGCACATGCATTTTAACCTTGACTTAATTTTATAAAGCACATTAGAATTGTTAAAAAAGGAATTAAATTGATTTTTATATATGAAATTTATTTTTCATATATTCATACACCATAATTTTATAATCTGTAATAAATTTTTCTCTTGTTTCTTTGTCAACTTGATCTAAATCTAAATATGGAGATATATCTTCTATTTCTGTCAATAATAATGTATTATCTTCTAATTTTATGAAATCTATTCTTTGAATTCCATAATATTCTCCATTCAATAAAGCAAATTTATTTGCCATTTCTAATTCATTAGAGTTATATTCATACCTTATTGCATTTGGATAAACTGGTACTTTACTAGGTATAAATTCTAAAGCATATTCAAATTTATCTTTTATATAATAAAATTGTACTTCTGATTTAAATTTCATGAATGGTTGTATAATATATAAATTATTAAATTTTAATGCTAATTCTTCTTTTTTTAATACTAGTTGACCAATACCATCATAACTTTCTTTTAGTTTCAACATATATTTATTAGGATTATCTAACAATTTTAAATCATCTAAATTATCAATAGTCGGTATGACTTCATATCCATTTTTAAACAGTTTAACTAAATAACTTTTATCACTTCCATCATATTTTCCATCAAAATTTATGCGAGGAAGATTCTTTTTTATAATTCTTTCTCTAAAAGTATATTTTTCGCTAACATTCTCTATTGTTGCACTAGAACTCCATGTATTCCTTTTTAAAAATATATCAAATATGCTTTCTAGTTTTTCATCGTAATTCTTATCAACAATAGCAACAGAGTGTCCATCTTCTTGAAAAGCTCTCGCTAACCATATATCTTCCAATTTTTCATCACTATCTATATTAGTTATCATTAATATATTCATCTCTAATCTCCTTACTTATTCTTATACCTACTATAGCATATAAAGTAAAAAAAGAGAATGTATTTTTAGAAAAAAGGGAAATAAAAGGGAATTGATTTTATAAATTGTCCATCATATAATGTTACCATAGAAAAATATAAATTTGCTCAAGACAAGTTTGTCTTGGGTATTTTTTTATACTTTTCTCATAAATTTTAAAGAGGCGATTTATATGTTATTAGAAGAACATACTATTAAAAATACTAAAGTGAAATTTTATGATGATTACATCGTACAAAACATTTCTAATCAAAAAGAATACATAGATAATGTTATTATTAATTTAATAAGAAAAATAAATCCTTCTTTGTTGTAATTTGTTGCAATTACAGATATAATAAGGCTAAGTTAAAGACAAATTACAAGGAAAGGAGGAAATGTGCAAAATGGCACATATGCAATATATTTAAGAAAATCAAGAGAAGATATAGAATCTGAAAAATATGGAGAAGGCGAAACTTTAGCAAGACATGAGAAGATTTTAACCACTTTAGCCCAAAAACGAAACTTACATATTTCTAAAATATATAGAGAAGTTGTAAGTGGTGAAACTATTAGTGAAAGAAAAGAAATGCAAAAACTTTTGAAAGATGTTGAAAATGAAAAATGGACTGGTGTTTTAGTTGTTGAAGTAGAAAGATTGGCTCGTGGTGATACTGCTGATCAAGGAAGAGTTTCAAAAGCTTTTAAATATTCTCATACAAAAATTATTACACCTGTTAAAACTTATGACCCAGATAATGAATTTGATGAGGAATATTTTGAGTTTGGTTTATTTATGTCTAGGAGAGAATATAAGACAATCAATAGGCGTTTACAAAGAGGTCGTGAAATTTCTGTTTCAGAAGGTAAGTTTGTTGGAAATATTGCTCCTTTTGGCTATGATAGAGTAAAGCTAAAAGATTCAAAAGGTTATACATTATCTATCAATCAAGATGAAGCACCTATTGTAAAAGAAATCTTTAGACTATATACTTTTGAAAACAATACAATAGGCTCTGTTGTAAAACAATTAAATACTATAAATTTAAAACCTAGAATTTCTAATGAATGGACTATTGCTTCTGTAAAAGATATTCTTTCTAATCCTACCTATATTGGTAAAATTGTTTGGAATAGAAGAAAACAAAAAAAGAAAACGAAAAATGGACATCTTATTATTAGTAGACCTCGTAATCAAGATTATTTAATTTATGATGGATTACATGAACCTATTATTGATAATAAAACTTGGGAATTAGTGCAAGAAAAAAGAAAGCAAAATACTCCAAAAGTAAACCATAGCAATACTATTCAAAATCCCTTAGTAGGATTAGTCTTTTGTGAAAAATGTGGTAAGCCTATGCAACGAAGACCTTATACAAAAGCTGACAAACCTGCAACACTTATATGTTCTAATTCAAAATGTGATAATATAAGTTCTAAACTTTATATAGTAGAAAACAAAATAATTGAATCACTAAAAATATGGCTTGAAAATTATAAAGTAGACTATAAAATTAAAGATAATTCAAATGCTGACAATAATAAATTAATTGAAAAATCTATTGTTTCGGCAAAAAAAGAATTAGAAAAGGAAACTTCTAAACTTGATAAAATTTATGGCTTTTTAGAAAATGGTATTTATACCAAAGATGAATTTATTAATCGCTCTAAATCAATAAAAGAAAACATTGAAAGTTTAGAAAATAAACTAAAAGAATATACAGAACTTTTAGATAAAAATAATAAAATACAAAATCAAAAAGAAACAATAATACCTAGATTAGAAAATATTATAGATTTATATAGTAAACTAAAAACTGCTGAGGATAAAAACATTTTACTGAAAAGCATTCTTGCAAAAGTTACATATCTAAAAACAGAAAAAGCTATAAAAAAAGCTTCAAGCCCAACTAATTTTGAATTACATATATATCCTAAAATATCTAAAATATAAAAACCACACAACTCCTTCGAGAAATGTGGTTCATACGGATTACGGCATTTCGTCTAACACCTCGCAAACAGCATATAGTTGTGCATCAGAAACGTCATCTTTTGATACAACTTTTAATGGTTCGCCAGCAGTAAGTCTGCTTTTTACAGTGATAGAGATTTTGCCATCTTGGAAAGAAATGGAAACACTAAAGCCAGTTGCGTTTTTGTCTGTTTCAAAACCCATAAAAGTCCTTTCTGCCATAACTTTAATTACAGTTATGGACGTGCACAAAGCATATAGCGACAATTACATTATACCAAATCCCTGTTTGAAAGTCAAATTATGTATACTCATTTTACATAAAACATTAAGCTAATTTTACAGTCAATGGCTAATTTGTAATCACTGTCTTTAGCTATTGACATCATTAAGGAACTAATTCTTCTGTTCCAACATCATTTAAAATAGCCTTAGCATTTTGATCTGGCATACCAAATCTTTGGGATAAATATCTTAAAGAAGCGGCAAGTTCTCCATCTGGTCCACCATATTGGCTAATTATAAATTTAGCAAGTCTTGGGTTTGGGCATTTTATATTAATTGGGTATTGTAATACTTTATTATAAGTCCACATTAGAAATTCCCCCTTTCCCATGGCCATGGTTCTTCAATCCATCTCCACTTATTGCAAGGGAAGTTAATTGTTAGAGGTCCATAAACCTTTTGATATTTTTCTTTTAAGTCATTTAGTCTAGTAGCATATTCTCTGTGAAGGCAAAGTGCTTTTTCATCATCTACATGAGTGTCTAAATATTCAGCAAGCTCAACAATAGCAAAACCTAAACAACGTATATTTTGTAGCATTTCCTCACGAGTTTCTTCTTGCATAGGGCATTCTTCTGGCTCAACTTTTGTAAAATGGTAATGATACATAGGAATACTTGGAGTTTGTTTTCTTTCACAGCAACAATTAACACAATCTGTATCCATTCCAATTCCAGCGGACATAGTCATAGGGTTTTGATCACCATTATTTATCATCATATTAGAATTATTGTTCATAGGGCATTGGCAGCCACAATTTCTGTTTTCATTATTTTCAACTAACATTTATTACACCCCTCTCCAATAGTATTCATAGCTTTAATAAAAGCAATTTCTTCAACTGATTGACAAGGTGAATATGGACTTACAAGTTCTGGGAATATAGTTCCCATTTTTAAACCGAACGCAAGGAGTAAAAGTTTTATCCATTGTTTGAACTGGAACATAACTTTGACCAAACATTGGGTTAGAAGGGAAAACATTTTCAGTTTCTTCAAAGCCACAATTACAAGAATCATCAGCATTTTGTGTATAATAATCAGCAGTAATTCCACAATTATTACAAGCTGTTTCAATAATATTATTATCATAGTTCTTTTGACAACAACATTTTCTAAACTTACGATTATACATTTTTAATCCTCCTTATTATTGTTATATATTACATAATATGATGAAAAAAGTCGAAAAGTGAGTAAAAATAGCAAAAGATAGCATACAATGTAATAATTTATGTTAATTTTTTTACCCCAAATTATAGACTTATTACAATATTTGTTGTATAATGTGTAACTAGAGCAAAGAGAAAAACAGCAAAATATTTATACAAAACACCATGAGGAGAGAAAAATGAAAAATAGTTTAAGAGAAAAATATAAAATAGAACAAACAGCAGTAGAAAAATCTTTTAATTACCAAATTGGTTTAAAGAATAACAGAGAATATGAACATTGGGCAGATGAAGCAGGAAAAGAATTAATAAAATATTTTTATAGTCAATATCCAGGAATAAGAATAGAAATTCCAAAAATGAGAGAAAAATCTAAAAGAAGTATACTAGGAAAAACAAAAAACTTACAAATAGAAAGACTATCTAAGTTATATGCAATAGAAGGAATTTCAGATGAAGAAAAAGCTGAGTTATATTCTTTAATAGAAGAGAGAATTTACGAAAATGATGATTTAGATATTAATGATACATTAAAAGTAATAAGGGAAATAATATATGGTGAATTTAATCCTAATAGTATAGAGAATATAGAAGAAACTATAATGGTAGATGGAATTAGTAAAAGTACTAAAACAGCACTTCTAAGAATTTTAATGTCTAAAATAATAAATAGTAATGAAGCATTTGAATATAAAAAGAATATTATTGAATACTTTAATTGCGAATATGGTAGAACCGCAGCAGAACGTTCAGGTTTTGAAGAAAATGATATAATAAAATATCAAAGTATTATAAATATAAAAAAGGATGAACACAAAATACAAAGACTTAGAGATGCCAAAAGTTTTTTAAAGGCAAATGATTTAAGAGGAATGAAAATAATTGTAGCCGCTATACCAGATGATGTGCAAACTACAAATATGGAACTAAAAAACATAATAGAAAAAAGAAAATATGAAGATGACAATGAAACTAGACTAAAATATACACATTTAGGAACAGTAGAAATAGGAAAAGAGTTTTTTGAAAAAATAGAAAATAATAACGAATTATTAGAAAATTTACATATGCAAGTAATACCATGCTCTAGTAGGCATAAGAAAAAAGAAAATGGATATGAAGCAGAGCATATAAAATTTATGAGTACAGATAACCCAGAATTTACTTTAGAACTACAATTAAAATCAGAATATGTTGAAAATATGTGTAGAGGAGAAGGAACGGCATCTCATGAAAATAGACCAGGAAAAGAAAGGCTTTTACCAGATATAGAAACAGAAAATAAATTAGTAGAAAAATTGGACTATATGATACCAAAATATAAAACTTTTCCAAGAATAGGTGATAAAATAGAAATTCAAGAATATAATATGTTAAAAAATGTAATGTCATATTTCCAAGGACAAATTGACCCATATAGTGTAGAATACCAAAGAATAGTAAGTATATTGAGCGCAAAAAATGCAATTCAAAGATAGAAATTTTAAAAGATAAGTATTAATTGAACAAGTTTTGTGAAAAATATGTGAATTTTAAAACAATAGTATTGACATTGAAAATGAAAAGGTATAAATTATTAGCAGTCTCATATAAAGATTGCTAATTTTAATATTAGTAAATAAGTATTTTAAGGAGGTAATGTAAAAATGTTAAAACCATTAGCAGACAGAGTAGTAATTAAAATGATAGAAAATGAGGAGACTACAAAAAGTGGAATAATATTAGCAGGAAACAGCAAAGAAAAACCACAATTTGCAGAGGTACTAGAAGTAGGACCAGGAACTGAAAAAGTGAAGATGGAAGTAAAAAAAGGTGATACAGTAGTTGTAAGTAAATATGCTGGAACAGAAGTTAAATATGAAGGAGAAGATTTAATTATAGTTAGCCAAAATGATATATTGGCAGTAGTAGAATAGAGACATAGAAATTTGAAATTTAGATGTAGGGGCGATTATTAATCGCCTGTACTTCGAAGAAATAGCTTGAATAAATAATCAAGAATGTAGAGGTTTAAAATTAGCCACCTTCTGCATTTATATATATTAAAATAAAAATCAAACCCTCCAAGACAAGGGGTATTCCCCGCGATCTGCGGGCTGTCGGGATTCAATTTTGATTTTAATATATATAAACACATAAGGTTACTCTACAAATTTAGATTACTACTGTTCTAAAATCAAAGAATAAAATTTTAATTTAAAATTAAAAGTTAAAGGAGGACGAAAATCATGTCAAAAGAAATAAAATTTGGCGAGGATGCCAGAAAAAGTTTATTAAATGGAGTTAATAAATTAGCAGATACTGTAAAGGTTACATTAGGACCAAAAGGTAGAAATGTAGTACTTGATAAGCAATTTGGTTCACCACTAATTACAAATGATGGTGTAACAATAGCAAAAGAAATTGAACTTTCTGACCCATTTGAAAATATGGGAGCACAACTTGTAAAACAAGTTTCAACAAAAACAAATGATGTAGCAGGAGATGGAACAACAACAGCTACAGTTTTAGCACAAAGCATGATAAAAGAGGGGGTAAAAAACGTAGCAGCAGGTGGAGACCCAATGGCTATAAAAAGAGGCATAGATAAAGCAGTAGAAGCTTCCGTAAAAGCTTTAAGAAATATAAGTGTACCAGTTAATGGAAAAGAAGATATAGCAAGAGTTGCAAGTATATCAGCAAACAATGAAGAAGTAGGAAAACTAATTTCAGAAGCTATGGAAAAAGTTTCAAAAGATGGAGTGATAACAATAGAAGAATCAAAAACTTCTAATACAGAACTAAGTGTTGTAGAAGGTATGCAATTTGATAAAGGTTATGTTTCACCATATATGGTAACAGATACAGAAAAAATGGAAGCAATAATGGATAACCCATATATATTAATAACAGATAAGAAAATAAGTAATATTCAAGAAATATTGCCATTATTAGAAACCTTAATGCAAAACTCAGGAAAACTAGTAATAATATGTGATGATGTAGAGCAAGAAGCACTATCAACACTTATATTAAATAAATTAAGAGGTGTGCTAAATGTAGTAGCAGTAAAAGCACCAGGTTATGGAGATAAAAGAAAAGAAATGCTACAAGATATTGCAATATTAACAGGAGGAGAAGTTATAACATCAGATTTAGGATTAGAACTAAAAGATACAAGCATAGAACAACTAGGAAGAGCAAAACAAGTTAAAGTAGAAAAAGAAAATACAATAATAGTAGATGGAATGGGAGATAAAGAGCTAATTGCAGAAAGAGTAGCTAACCTAAAGGCTCAAATAGTAGAAGAAAAAAGCGAATTCACAAAAGAAAATTTACAAGAGCGCTTAGCTAAAATAGCAGGAGGAGTAGCAGTAATAGGAGTAGGTGCAGCAACAGAAGTAGAAATGAAAGACAAAAAACTAAGAATAGAAGATGCACTATCTGCAACAAGAGCAGCAGTAGAAGAAGGAATAGTAGCAGGAGGAGGAACAGCTTTCTTAAATATAATAGGAGAAGTTGAAAAAGAAATAGAAAGCTTAGAAGCAGATGAAAAACTAGGAGCAAATATAGTACTAAAAGCACTAGAAGAACCAGCAAAACAAATAGCAATAAATGCAGGTTTAGAGCCAGCAGTTATAGTAGAAAAAGTAAAGAACAGTGAAAAAGGAATAGGTTTCAATGCTGCAAATAACACATATGTTGACATGAAAAAAGTAGGAATAGTAGACCCAACAAAAGTATCAAGAAGTGCACTACAAAACGCAGCATCAATAGCATCAATGGTACTTACAACAGAAAGTATAGTAACTGAAAAGAAAGAAGAAAAATGCTCTTGTGGCAACCATAATGAAATGGGTGCTGGAGCAATGGAAGGAATGTACTAGTAAATTTCTCCATTGCATGGAGAAATTTAGTGAAGAATTAATAGTGAAGAGTATAAATTAAAAAAATAATGTAGTGGCAGACTTTGTGTCTGCCTTTAATATTCTTAGAAAAGTGTGCTATTTTAAGTTAAATTGTAAGGGTGAACATAGTTCACCCACTTTGCTAAGTTGTTTTTCTTATTGAATAGAAAAAATCGGCTTTTGGAATATATTCAACGTTGTAGGGGTCGCACTTTGGGCGACCTATGTGACGAATCTACTTTTTTATGTTTTATTAAAAGTGTATAGATAATATTGATAAAAAAACAGTTAAAACTATTGCAAAAGTAAACATAAAATAGTATAATGAAGCTATGTTACTAAATAAAACTATTTCTTAATTAAGAAGGGAGAAAAATATGAGTATTTTACGGAAAATGTGTAACAAATCACTTTGGAGCTATGTAACTGACTTTAAAGATGGTTATGCATTAGCAGTATCAGAGGGAAAATGTACAGTATATCTAATAGATGAAGATTATGAGATTGCTGGTTCAACAGATTTAAGAGTATGCTTATTTGATGAAGTAAGCGTAAAAAAGGCAATAAGTAATAACTGTAAGTACTTAGCAGCAGTAGCTGAAGAGTGGGGCTCACGATACTATACATTCATTGATACACAATTAAAAGAAGTTGAAGGGCATAAATATGAGAATATTTTATATTATGTGCCAGGAAAGTCTGCAATAGTAGTGGAAATGAATGGAGATGTAACTGTTCTGAATAGGGACTTAAAAAAAGAGAAAGTTATATGTAGTTCAAATCTGGAGAATAGGTATGTTGTAGTAAATCAGGATTACTTTTATGTAACAAACGAAAAAACTCTCAAATTGGTTAATATAAACACCAAAGAAATAAAAGAGTTTGAAGGAAACCATGTAGAAATGGTTGCAGACGGTGAATTTTACAGAATGCTTCAGAATGGTGAAGATACTTATTACGATAAAAATTTTAAACTTATGGAAGATTATAAAAAAGTATGCCAAAAAGATAAACAGGGGAGAATTCCGATAATGCTCAAAAATGGTGAGATTTTTATATACCATTGTAACTGAATAAAACCATAAAATGAAACCTAGAGGCTTAAAAATAGTCTCTAGGTTTTCTTTTAATATAATTTTACTATTGCATGAAGTTTAGTCTCATCTTCACTTTTTATAGTAACAAAATGTTCTCCATCAATATTAGAATAGAAACATTTAACATTCTCTCCTAATAAAGCGCCAGTTTTATACATAATTTCTATATTATCAAAAGAAGTATTTTCATAAATATCTTCTGGTATAGCCTCATAGGCTAAATCTAAATAACATATATTATGCATATGTTTATTAATATCAATATCTCTTCTTTGCACAGTATATTCAAAAGTAAGAGTGCTATTTTCAGGTTCTTTAATTTTTTCAAAATTAAAATTATCAAAAGTACATTTATTCTCTGTTTGATATTTTTCTACTAATTCATCAGTAAAACGCATTAATCCTTTTTCTAAATGAATTAAAGTCCACTTAGAAGTAGCAATAGTGCATAGTTCTCCGTTTGCCATTATATATTTCATAATCACGATAACAACAAGCACGAACAGCTCCTCGTGACCAAGTTTTTACATGAATAGAATCACCATATTTAATTCTTTTTAAAACTTTAATTTTCCAATGAAGTAAAACCCAACTTAAATGTGTTTTTTCAATATCTTTTAAACCATACCCAGCAATATCAGAATGGTAACCACCAATATCCTCAAAAAAGCCAAGCATTGCTCTATTAGTTAATTCAGTTTTATTATCAATATCACGTATACTAAAATCAAAATCATGTTCAATAATTGCCATTTATTTTTTCCTCCTTGTAAAAAACTTTTTATATTATAGCATAAAAAATAAATAATTTATAGATAAATTAGAAAAAATATGATATATTAAAAAATGAAAGACCCTTATATGAGGATCTTTCATTTAAGGCTAAGCGAAAAAGCTTACGCCAATGAGACCTGCCGCAGCAACTTCTAATGCAATTTCAACATTTTTTGTAACGATAATAATTGTAATTGCAATTGCAGCGGTAGCGAGGTAACCTAAACCTTTGTTGATATTTTTCATAGTGAGGGTCTCCTTATATAATTTTAGGTAGAACTATAAAATCTAGTTCTGATTAAAAAGTTTCTATTTGTATTATATAACAATAAACATAAAATGTCAAATAAAGATTGAAAAGGATTAATTAATAAGATGTTAGAAGAATTAAAAAAATGTGAAATATGCCCATATAAATGTAAAGTAAATAGATTAGAAAAAAGTGGCAATTGTAATGCGACAGATAAGCTAGAAATATCACTTGTGAGTTTACATAGCTTTGAGGAACCTTGTATGAGTGGGAAAAATGGTTCTGGAACTATATTTTTTACACATTGTAATTTACATTGTATGTTTTGCCAAAATTATGAAATAAGTCAGTTAGGTAAAGGAAGAAGGGTAAGTATAGAGGAGCTTGCAAACATTATGATAAGTCAGCAAGAAAAAGGAGCAGAAAATATAAATTTAGTTACACCAACAATGTATGCTTATCATATAATAGAAGCTATAAAAGTAGCAAGAAAGCAAGGTTTGAACATACCAATAATATATAATTCAAATGGATACGAAAGTATCGAAACTCTAAAAGCATTAGAAGGTTATATAGATGTATATTTACCAGACTTAAAATACTATTCAGATGAAATAGCTATAAAATATTCAAAAGCTCCACATTATTTTGAAACAGCCACAAAAGCTATAAAAGAAATGATAAGGCAAGTAGGTTCACCAAAATTTGATAAAAATGGAATGATAAAAAGTGGAGTAATGATAAGACATTTAGTATTACCCAATCATATACAAAACACAAAGAATATTTTAAAATGGATAAATGAAAATATACCAAAAGATATATACATAAACGTAATGGCACAATATTTTCCAACCTACAGAGCAAAAGAAGATGAACTACTAAACAGAAAATTAACAAAAAGAGAATATAAACAAGTAGAAGAATACTTCTACTCATTAGACTTTGAAAATCGGCTATATGCAAGAATTAGGCGAGCATGAAGAAGAATATGTACCTAAGTGGGATGCTAATCTTTTATGAAACCCAAGAGAAAGAAAAGTTAGTAATAATAAAAAGTATTATAAATAGAAGAAAAAATATGTAAATAAATATTATTAAATTTAATTAAAAAATATATGAGTAGAAAAAAGTAAAATATTTATATTTACAAAAAAACATAAATCATGATATAATACTAACATAATGTAACTATATTAACTTAATTTATTTTTGTAAAAATAAAGGAGGTACGTTTATGACTACAGCTGACAGACACTTTATTGAAACTTGTAAACGGATTATATCTGAAGGATGTTCCTCAGAGGGTACAAGAGTAAGAACAAGATGGGAAGATGGAACAGAGGCAAATTACATTTCAATATTTGGAGTTGTAAATGTATATGATGTAGGAAAAGAATTTCCTATGATTACACTTAGAAACAACTCACAAACAGTAAAAAGAGCAATTGACGAAATATTATGGATTTGGCAGAAAAAGTCAA
>CATLDI010000014.1 GCA_949902805.1 uncultured Clostridiaceae bacterium | reverse complement strand
ATTAGGGTTGCTCTTTCTGTTTTATCCCTTGCTTCTTTTGCTTTTGTGAATATTCCGTTATCGCTTAGTGTTAAGTTTATTGCTACGCTAGCTAGGATTAGTAGTACTATTATTGTTATTACAAGGGATATTAGGGTTATTCCTCGGGTAGAGGATAAAGCTGGATTTTTACAAGTTTTACGGTTTTCTTCTAAGTATTTTTTCATTTTCTTATTTTTCCTCCTTTGTGATTTTATATATTTTTTATATTTTTCAAATTGTTTTTAATATTTATACTTTCTAGTTTCATTCTTTTATTATATTTATTAATCATTATAAGCTTATCTTCATAAAAACATTATTCTTACTTTTCCTCTTTTTTATACCCATTCTATATTTACTTTTTCAATGTTCTTATGTAGATAAGTCTATACTCACACTTTTTATTCTATCAATACTGTTTTTGGTTGTCAATATTTTTTTTGATTTTTTGAAATGTTTTCTGGCATTTTTAGTAATATGTTTTTAGCAGAATTTTTGTTTGAAAATATTTTTCTAAAATTTGTAAAAAATAGAAGGAAAAAATATTTTTTTGACGAATATAATAATTGTACATAAGAAAACGAAAGTTGCTAAATGTACAATATTATAAAACAGTGGAAAGAGGTGCTCAAATGCAAATAACAGATGTACGTTTAAGAAAAGTTAATTCAGAGAACAGAATGAAAGCTGTTGCTTCTGTAACATTCGATAATGAATTCGCAGTACACGATATTAAAGTTATCGAAAGCCAAAATGGATTATTTATTGCTATGCCAAGCAGAAAAACTCCAAACGGAGAATTCAAGGATATAGCTCATCCAATCAATGCTGAAACAAGAGAAAAAATTCAAAAAGCTATATTAGAAGCTTATGATGCTCCTGAAACAGAGGAAGCTCCAGAATCAGCAGAATAATAAATGTTAATAAAATCTCCAACAAAGTTGGAGATTTTATTGTTTATTCTTCTTTTATATATTTTATATATTCTATGTTACTATTTTTGCTTCGTTCTACCATTTGATTGTATATTTTATCTCTAAGCTGTTTTTGTGCTTCTTTTTTTGGTAGTTCTTCGTTTGAGTAGAATGGTCCATCTATGTAAGTTACTATTTTTATTTTTTCTTTATTTTTTCCATATGTTTGATATGTATTTGTCATGCAAAATGATGGCACACCTAATTCTATTGGATATTTGAATGACACTTCCTTAAATGGTCTTATTTTTGTATAGTATGGCCATATGTGTGCTTCTGGATATATTGTAATTGAGTTTTTGTTTTTTATTCTCTTTTTTATTATTTCTAAAAAATTCTTCATTGCTGTTTTGTTGTCTGGTGTTGGTATTGCTCCTAGCATTTCTATTATATGTTCTGCTCCTTTTATTGAAACATTTGCTGGGTTTACTATTAGGAAATTTCTTTTTGGGTAGTTTCCTACACTTGGTATAAACGTATCTGCAAATGCTTGGGTGTGATTTGCATATATAAAATATCCTTGTTTTTTACATTTTTTTAATTTTTCTTTTCCTACATATTTTAAACTAAATTTTATTTTTTCGTATCCAACTTTTATTGGCATGCTAAAAACATTTTGTATGAGATATGAGCATATCTCCCATAGAAAGTTATGCTCATATTTGTATTTTTCATCTATTTTTTTTGGCGTTATTACCGCTTCTGAAAATTCATCATTTAGTTCATCTTTGTAGTATATAACTTTTTTATAATTCATCTTTTACACTCACTTTTTGTTCTTCAGTAGTATATTCTAATGGGATTTTATAAAAATCTTCATATACTTTTTTCCAAACTTCATAATTTTTTTGTTTCATTATTTCTTTATTTTCTCTTTGAGTTTTTGTTTCGTCTGGGTATATTGGTTCTTCTATATTTATTGTATATTCTTGTATTGGGAAACCGTCTTCTCCAATAGTATCGCTATCTTCCATTGTAATGAATATTGGAATTATTGGTACATTGTTTCTTGCTGCTAAATTGAACGCTCCTATTTTTAGTGGCTTTGGTTTTTTATAATTCCACCATAAGCTTTGTTCTGGATATATTAATATGAAGTCTCCCCTTTTTAGTATTTTGTCTACTGATTTTATAAATTCTACCATTGTTCTTTTATTAGAACTTAGTGGCAAGGTATCACAGTTTCTAAATAGAAAACCATAAAACCCTGAAAAGTTAGTATAATTTCCTTCTCTTATTACTTTATACATTTTCTTTGTTTTAGATGCTTTAGTTTTTCTAAATACTTCTTCTATTGAAAATGAGTCAAATGGGTTGAAGTGGTTACATGTTATCATTGCTCCTGTTTTTACTTTTTCTATATTTTCAATTCCATTTATATTTTTTATTACTAATTTACTATCTTTTATTATATGGTCAAGAAATTTTTCACCTATTTTATTTGCAATCATATTTTTTAGTTTACTATATTTCTTTTCTTTTAGATAATCTATGTTGTCTGGTGTTAGCATTATAGTTTCTGGATCATTTTCTGCATCTATATCGAAATTTCCTTCTCTTTCTAGCTTATCTATTTTTTCTAAAATTTCTAGTCTATCTTGAGATTTTTCTACTACTTCTTCCTTTTGTTCTTTCATTACCCTCTCCTATTTTCTCTATCATCGCCTACACATGAATTCTCTTTTATCGCAAGTTCTGCCAAACCTTTTTCGGCTTCTCTATCTTGGAATTTTTGTTCTTCTGTATAACTATCTTTTATTTTTACTATTTCTTCATAGAATTCTGTTTTTTTAGCATATTCCCAGAAGTATTCATTATATGTAACATCTTCAAAGTGCCATGGTTTATATGCAAAGTTATAATGTATTAATTTTATATCTTCTGGTTTTGTTTCATTATTTACATATGGCATTACATCCCATGCATGGTCTACTAATGTTACTCTTCCTTTGCATAATCTATTTAGATAGTCTTGATCTTGTGCTACTGAAAATTTAACTTTTTCTAGTAAATACAAGAATTTCTCTTGGAAATTAAATTTTCTTAGTTCATGTAAGTTCATTAATAATACGCCTGCATTAAAATAATTTCTATAACTTGCAACTCCTACTACTAGTTCTGCATAATCTTGGAATACTTTGTTATATTGAATTATATCGTCTGGTGCAGCTGCTACTAAGTCTGTTCCCATATCTGTATTATATAATTCTGATATATCTCCTACTACTATTATATCACTATCTAAGTATAAAACTTTGTCATATTGTGGATATAATTCTGGTAAAAATAATCTAAAATATGTTGTGTTTGTGTAATAGTCACGTGTATATAGTTTATCTTTAACTTTTTCTATATAATAACTTAAATCTATAAACTCTATATTTACATTTTCGCTTTCAAACTTTTTAATTTGTTCCATATGTTCTTTTTGCACATTTGTGTGAAGGATCTTTATTAAATATTTATATTCCTTATTTGCATTATCTATTAGTGATTGTAATGCTACTGCTAAAAATGGTGTGTATCCATCGTCTATAGCAAAAAATATTGGTATTTCTTTTATTTTGTTCATTATATTTTCTCCTTTTCTTTTTCAAATTCTTCTTTTAATTTCACATATTCTTCTAAGTCTTTATCAAATGCATGACATTTTAATACTTTATGAACTTCTTCTATATGCCATTGTTTGTAATTTTCTGTTCGTGGATATGGTAATAGTAATAGCCTTTTACAGAAATGACATATTACTGTATCTTTTTTATTGAATTTTGATTGTTCATTATATATTCTTTGTAAAAGTAATTTTTTAGTTGTTGATCTATATATTGCATCTTGGTCTGCAAATAACATTTTCTTTGTTTTTATTAAATCTCTTGCTTTTTCTAGAAGCCCAGTTTCTTTGATCTTTTTCATATTTAATAGTAGCATTCCTGCATTTATATAGTCTGGCCATATAAATATTGATCCATATTTTTCTCTTACTGCTGCATATTCATATTCTGAAACATCTATATTATATAGTTTTGAAATATCATCTCCTGCCATCATATCAATGTCCAAATATAAAATTTTATCTGGCATTTCTGGTACTAAGTCTGCTAGCAATCTTAGTAATGTATATGGTGTGCAGTATGCTGTTTCGTTTTTACATTTTCCAAATTCTTCTTCATATAAATTTGTGATATCTAATTTGATTACTTCATTATCACTTTTTTTAGATTTTACTACTTTATTCAAAAATTTTATTTGTTTATCTGTTATACATGTATATTCTGGTTTTATTCTAGAGACGTCCATAGTAAAAATATAACATTTTATTGTTTCTTTTGTTTTATTTGTAATTGATATAAGTTCTGTTAAGGCTCCATCAAATACTTTTTCATTTCCACATAAAAGTATATTTATCATTTTTCTATTTCCCCTATTTTATTTTTTTTCATATTATATATTATTATTCGATTTTTTTCAACATTTTTTTATATTCTTAGGAAAATCATCCATGATAGTTAAGTTAGCTGTTCGAACGTTAGTGAGTCACAGATAACTTATGCGTAGTGAAACGAAGAAGGCGAGTTTCCTTAGAAAATTTTATTCTTGCATTTTTATTTCTTCTAGCTCTTTATCATGTCTTTTTTCTCTTAAATCGTTTACTATTACTACAATTACGCTAATTATTACAAATAGATAAAAGTTTATTCCTCTTATTAACATCATTGCTCCGATTTAGCATTTCTCGTGGGAATATTTTTCTATATAAGGCTATAAATCCACCTTCGCTTACTCCTACTGCTCCTGGTGATGGTATTCCTGATACCGTTGCAAATAGGATTGATTGCATTGTTATAATTTCAAATATGTTGTGTTCTTTTAGTCCTAGTGAACAATATACCCAATATGAAATACTATAATATATTATAAATTGTAGATATGTTGTAAGTAAGTTTTTAATAACTAATTTTTTATTTTGTTTTATATAGTCTGCACTTCCTTGATATTTTTCAAGCTCTTTTTCAAATCTTTCTTTTTTTGCTTCTATATTTTTTATTCTAAAAAACTTTAATATTTTTAGTGAAACATTAATTAACCACTTTGTCATTCTTTTTGAGAATATTGATATCAGTAATAATATTAATGCACTTAAGTTTAGCATTATTCCTATTGTAAATAGCCATATTAAAGCTGTATTCAAGTATTTGTAATTGAAACACAAGCTAAATAGTGCAATTGATATTGTAGTTATTTGCATACAACTTAAGTTTATTAAAAGTGCTAGTGTTGAATTTGCAACTGATATATTGTCTTTATGCATATAATATATTTGCATTGGTTGACCACCACTTGCTGCTGGTGTTATTGAGCTGAAGAAGAAACCTATCAAAGTATATTTTATATTACTTAGAAAACTTGATTTTTCTCCTAATGCTTTTAAAGTTCTTCCTATATTAATAGCTTCACATACGAAATATAAAACCATACATATTATTGCTACTAATATAAAACCCTTTTTTGCACTTATAAAGGCATAAAATATTTCTAATATATTTGCGTCTTTTAGTATTATAAAGAATGTTAATATTATAAGAGCTATAAAGAGTATTAAATTTCTAATCATTTTTTTTGTTTTTTTCATTTTGTTTTTCCTCTTTTATTTTTTTATATTATCTTCTATTTTTAAATTTTAGTCAACACTTAATTTCTGATTTAATTAAATCTTAAGATAATAAAAAATTTTTTTAAATTTTTTTATATTTTTTTAAAATAAGTATTGACAACATTTATTTTTTTTTGTATAATAAAAATCGCGTTAGGAAATGCTCCCTTAGCTCAGTTGGTCAGAGCAACCGGCTCATAACCGGTGGGTCCAAGGTTCGAATCCTTGAGGGAGCACCATTTTTTTATTAAATATATATGGGTAGGTGGCCGAGTGGCTAAAGGCGGCAGACTGTGGTCTTTGGTTTATCCAAACCTAAACTTGCAGCTCTTATCAGTGATGATAAGATGAACACCAGGCTAATTCGGGGAACTCTTAACAGTTATGCTGATGACAATCCCGAGCTAGGAAATTAATTTCCGAGTGTAGAGACTTTATACCTGGTATCTTTTATAAAAAGATAAAGAGAAAGTCCAGACTACAAACATTTAAAATGGTAGTGAAAACTATAGTAGTAAGAAATCTGTTCTCATACGAGTACGATGGTTCGAATCCATCCCTGCCCACCAAGATGGAGTTGTACGAACTCCGATATGTTATATAGGCGGTTTTATAGTAAATATTCCCCTATAAATCGTACAAAAAAAGCTTAGTAGAAATACTAGGCTTTTATTTTATATTTAATTTATTTTTTAGTTATAACTATTTCTATTTTGTGTACTTCTGCAATTTTATATAATGTATCTATATAATATCTGCTTTTACCCGCTTCGTAATCTTGTATTGTTCTTTCAGCTTTACCTATACTTTTACCGAACTCTTTTTGTGTTAATTCTGTCCATTCTCTGATAATACGAATAACATCTTTAGGCTCGTAATCGCTCAAACATATTTTCAACTGCATTTCCTCCATTTTCTTTTACCTATATTATTGACATTCTAGCAGTAAAAATGTATAATTTGAGAGAAAACCACGTCGATAACGTGCGTAAGTATTTTGTCTAATAAAAGGGGGAGAATAAAAGATGTTTTCAATATATGGTGGAAATGGTAAGACTTGGGTGGAAATGACACCAGAAGAACAAAAAGTTTGCTTGATAATAGTAGGAATAATGGCTTTAGCAGTAATCATTTATGGAATATACTACTTTTTCAAGAGTAAAAAAGATAAATAAAGTGTAAATTGTTGTTTTTTGTCGAATATTGTAATATAATCAAATTAGAAAAAGGACACCTTTACAAAATAGGTGTATTTGAGGGGGAAATAAATATGGAAGAACAAAGTAATATTACTTTTAGAGTAATAAAACAAGGAATAATGGCAAATGCGAATTTTACTGTATTAGTGAACGGAAAGTCTGTTGGTAAAATAAATTTTAAAAAAGAATTAACATTGCCTTTTCAAAAGGGTATTCAAAAAATACAATTCAAAGTAGGATTTATGACAACAAAAGAGCTACAAGTGAATGTAGATGGAAATGATAAAATTATAGAATGGATATATGGTAATAATACAGAGCCATATATTGTAGGTGAAGAAAATACTAAAATAAAAAATACTGCTGATAAATCACTAAACGATTTAAATGAAAATAATCAGTCTTTAAACTCAAAAAAAGCAAAGAAACCTAAAAATGTTCTTATTATAATGCTAGTTATAATTATTGGAATAGTTGGTGGTATTAGCTTATCAAATGTTTTTGATGATACTTATAATACCAATACACAGAAAGAAACTTTGGATCAATATGCAGGTTTGTGGGTTCATTATAGCCCACACACTACTGGAGCCGAAATGACTTTAACTCTTGACGGAAAAGGTAACTTTACTGAAAAAACAACAGTTTCAGAGTACAATAGGACGTTAGTTTATAATGGAACATACAAAATAGAAAATGATACTATTACTTTGTATAAAGATGGAAGTGTACATAGCAAATGGGAAATTGTAAATAATAAGTTATTACGTAATGCAGATAGTCGAACATTAACAGAGTATAGAAAAAAATAATTAAAGAAAATTCATATAAAAAAGCATTTACCTTAAATGGTAGGTGCTTTTTATTTACTCTTTTAAAGAATTATCGATAACATTAACAAAAATTGTTATGGTATATTGTTTATTAGAGAATACACCTACTAAACTTAATTAGTAGGTGGTTTATTTTTATATGTAAAATTAACTTTTTTAAGTGCTTCTACTTTTCCATAAATGATTTCATAAATTTGTGCTATGGTATAAGCTTCTCTTGATGTTATATACATTTTATCACGAGAATTACCGATAATAGCACAAACTATCTCTTTAGTAACATCAGCTGAATGTTGTGCAGAGTTTTGTTGAGTTTCTTTGTTAGTGCTAGAAGCGGGTGGAACATTATTCTTTTCCGCTTCCTTAACAATGGTGGTAGAGGTGTTTGATAAAGTTTTTTTCGCCTCTTCTTTTATTTCTGGTATTGATCTCATATATAAAGATCCTCCTTTTAATTAAAAAAATTGTTAATATGTTTTAGTTCTACATTTTCTGTCCCGTATTTTTCTTCTAATTTTCTAGTTAAGTTAAAAATACTTGAAGCTATTTCCTCGATATTAGGAACTAATATAGGGATTTTGATTTCTTGCTTGTTCTTACCTAGTAAATATGTAACTTCTACTTTTGTTTTTTTAGTTGTCATAGAATATTCCCTCCTTTTTCTAAATTGGAAGCGGTTACGTTACGCATTTGTGTATTAGTATAATTTCTGCTTCTATTATTCTTTTGTAATGAAAGGTTAATAAGTGTTAATATTTGATCAGGTAATATAATTTTTCTTTTACAGTTGCCCTGATAATCCTTACATACTTTAGTTTTAAAGCCTAGTAGTCCTATATCTCTACTAAATTTATTTCTACTGACAGGTAGTTGCTTTTTTAAAATAGTATAGAAGAAATAAACACGATATACATCTTCAAAGTATTCATTTAGTATGCTAGGGTTATTTTTATCATAAAGAAAATTTTTTACAGTTTCATTCATATATTTTTAATCTCCTTTTATCTGGAATATGTTACTAAAATTTCATTTTCGTTGTATTTACTTAAAATAGCCGAATAGCCACTTTTTATCATCATTCTTACTTGTTCATAACCAACACTTTTTAATCCTCTACTAAAATGATAAAGGCAAGTAGGTTGTTCTCCTTTGTTATTACAATATCTAGTGTAGTATTTATAAAGACTGTCAATAGATTTACCAAGTAAATTCTGATTTTCTAACATAAAAGTATTTATTTGTTTTTCAATTTTCTCATTCATAATTGATTTTCCTTTCTAATTTTAATTATTATCTAGGTGTATATGATAAATTACTGTTTTTACTGATATTAGCGATACTAATATATTGATTTTCCTTTATATATAGCAGTTTTTAACAATATAACTTTTAATACATTGCTGATACTATTACCGTTCTTACTGATATAATTCAGTACGGTAAAAACAGTAAAAACGGTAAAACAGTAGTATCAGTATAGGCTATATTTCTTGACCGAAGTCCATATTTCTAGTAAATTTGTGAAGCCTCTTTCCATTCTTGCCGATTTTTAGGCGGTGCTTGATATAATATGCCATCGTAAGATTGTAGTAGAGGTGCTAAAGGCTTCAATTTCCTAGATAATGCTTCAGGAGTAGGATCAGCATACTTTCCAAAGAACTCTAAGCATTTGTTGTTTATATCAGTAGCCGTTCCCTCATAAATGTTTCCATTTTCTTCTAGTAATTTCTTGATTGTTTTTACAATTAAATCATTGTCGTAATTGTCCCATTGTTCTTTTTGGATCTGACTTTCCAGAGTACCTATCATTCGCCATTTAAAAGTAGTCTTATCAAACTCGAGTAAAAACTCATTTTCTTCAATATCTCTTCCTGTCATTGATAGTAGTGTTTGATTATCGTTTCTTTTTTCTCTGTCTAGTATAAATATAGTATCACTTGCTCCCATAATAGCATTTGTACCTGATATTCGAGAGAATACATCTCCTGTATCGCCCATCTTTCTTAGATGGTGTACTAGCAATATACAGATATTCTTTTCATCTGCAAAGGACTTTAAAATACTTAAGTCTTTGTAGTCATTCCCATAAGCATTGTCTCCTTTAGCCGAATTGCCTCTTATTTTTTGTAAAGTATCTATAACTATTAGGCTAGTATTAGGCTTCGCTGTAATGTATTCTTCTAACTGTCCTACTAGATTAGTATTTATGCTTTCGCAAGTTATAGAAAAGTCGAAGTTAGGAGAGGGGACTTTACCTCTTAATACTTTATTCATTCTGTCTTTTAACCTTAGTAAGCTGTCCTCTAGTGCTAAATATAAACAGTTGCATTGATTAGTATTTCTGTTTAAAAACTTCGATCCACTTGCAACGGATAAACAAAGATCAAGCATTAGCCAACTCTTGCCGATACTTAGGTGGGGAAGCAATTAGATTTAATCCCTGAGGAAGCATATTATCCACGATAAACTTAATCGGCTTTAGTTCTTTATTGTGCAACTCTATTGCTGATATTGTTTGAAGTGGTTTACTTTTCTTTTGTTCCGTTTCAATAGTTCTTGAAAGTACACTATTTATTGTATTATGAAGTTCTTTGTAGTCTAAAGGATCAGTAAATACATTATTGTTTATAAATTCGCCTATTTTTTCAATGTCTAGTGTAGGATATTTTCTTCTAACATTACATAGATGACTAAATATACTGTCATTTCTACCATCTCCATTACACATATTGCTTAGATTTGTTTTATTTTTTCCTAAAGGGTATAGTATATGTGGTAACTCTGATAGATCAGTCAAATTCAAGTCCTGATTTCTTTTCCTTTCAATTCCATTTTGCTTAACTACAACATAAGAGTTGTTGCCTGTCTTATAATCAACTTGAAATCCTGAAACGGTTATGACATCTGATACAGATTTAACAGTAATGTCTTTAGGCTTTTTATAATAGAAATGTATTCCTCTGGTAGTTTCTACATTTAAAGTAGGGTAGGTGTTTTTTATGTACTCTATGATGGATCGTTCTTTAGCTTGATTATCTCCATCAAAATCTACAACAATGGTATCAGGATTAAGTAGCAATCCTGCATTTTGTAAACTATCCATTGTAGGATAATTTACATCAAACTTAGTTATAGCTTTTTTCTGTGCATTTAGTTCTATATACTTATTCATTCTGCTTTCCTCCTCCAATAAAATTATGAGGTAGGGAAGTTTTTACATATCCGTAATTCTTTACATATTTTATCGAAGCTATTTTCATCTATATAAACTTTGTTATATTTCTTGATAGGTTTGAATTTTTGTCCGCTTCGGAATATAGTAATTGTCTGGCTATTATCTGTTTCAAAGATTACAGCCTCTTTAAAAGCTTGTATATTTTTCATCTCTTTTACTCTCCTTATTTAGTGCTATCTTTTATCTTTTGAAACTCCTGATATTCAATTAAAGCTTCTAATATACTCTCTAGTAAAGTACCCGAAATATCATCAGTTATATGCTCCTTTGCGGAAACAATTTTAACACCATTTTTTTTAAACTTATACTTATATGTAGCACTATCATATCTATTTATAGCAAACCTATCGAATTGACTAACTAATACTATATCAAAGTCTTTATTTTTACTGTCCTCTAGCATTTTATTAAATTGTTTTCGACTATTGGGATAATCAATGTATTTAGCAATAATAGTGTAATTATGCTCCTCTGCATATTTATAGCATATCTTCTGTTGTTCTCGAATAGGTTGTCTTGCTATCTTATTTGATCCATAACTTTTCATATATATAACTGCTTTTATTTTATTTTCTTCCATTTCTATTTTCTCCTATCTGTCCCATTCGATTGAATGATCTTCGGAACGATCTATATTTTCTAAATCTTCTTCAAAAGATGGGTACTTTTTAATTTCTTCCTGAATATCTTTTATAGCAATTTGCATTAAAGTAATTTGTTCCCATATTTTTTGTCTTTCTTCATCTGACATTACTTATAAACCTCCTTAATTTCTAAATCTGGATAGTTGTATTCAAACAGCTTCTTTTTTAGCTTGTAAATTTGAGTTTTAAAGCCGTTTTACATCTTCGACAACATATTTATTGTCTTTGATATTAAAATAACTAAAATCGGCAAAATAAGACGTTTTTCTATAAACTTTCTTACCTTTCCTAAATTTAGGTATAAGTTCATAACAAGGCTGAAGCTTTAGATCCTTTATTTCTCCGTTTCTGTTCCAATATTTTCAACTCTTTATATCTCTTACCGTTCGAGTTTGCTATCAAAGACAATTCCATCAATGATAATTTTTCTGTTATTAAATTTTCCTCTCTTTTTAAAACTCATTTTTTTTTTAACCTCCAATTCTAAAAACTTGCTATATTCCTCTTGATGATCAACTATATATTGATGTATGTCAGGGAGTATAGTTATTGAGATTTGTTCAATTTGTTCATTGCTGAGATCCATCTAAACTACTCCTTTAAATAGTTCCCCTAAATTCAAAGTATTAGGGTGTTTCTGTACTCTTTAGTAATTGGATAATTTTAAATATTCTGTCTTTCTTTTCTTGTGGTAACTCGAAGCGGAGTAATCTAGCAAAGTTTCCATCAGTTAATCAATATTCTTTAGCCACTAAGTAATACTTCAATTCCGCTTCTTCAATAGATTTTGAATAAGCTTAGTATAATTTTTTAATGGAAAAGATGTCATCAAAAGTACAATTTAGAACTTGACAGATTTTTTTAGCAACAGGTGGCGACACATTTCTTTTGTTATTAAGTAATTGAGTTATATAGCTTTGACTAAGTTGTGTTGCTTCTGCTAGTCCTGTACCTGTAAAACCGAGCTTTTGCCATAATGATTTTCATTTCTTCTTGCTTAACTGCAATCATTTTTTATCACTCCTTTAACTACCGAAAATATGCAATATTTAATTGCTATATCGATAATAACATATAAAGAGGTAAATAAATAGTTTTACTTTTTCTTGACAAATAATTACAAAAGTGATACAATATATTTACTTTATAAAAAGGAGTTGAAATTATGGAAAAAGATATAAAAAAACAAATAGGAAAGAATTTACAACAGTTACGAAAGAATAGTAAACGTACTCAAGCTGATTTAGCTGAGGAAATACATAGTAGAGATAATAATTTTGTAATCGCTGATGGAGTTGGAAAGCAAACAGTATCACAATGGGAAACAGGAGCAAGAGGTTTAACTGTTGATAAGGCTATTATTTATTCTGATATATTTAATGTATCTTTAGACTATATATACGGAAGAACAAAAGATTGGATAGTAGAACATAAAGAAATGAAAGAACATCTGGGATTATCAGATGAAAGCCTTAATCAAGTTGAAAATATAAATAAAACTAATAAGGATCTTATTTATGTATTGGATTGTATTATCAACCCAAGCAAAGATTTACCTTTTGTTGATTTGTTAGAAGCAATAAGAGAATATATACTAACTGATAGTAAAAAAGAGGAAATAATACAATTATTTAATATTAGCAGATTAGCTGAGAAAATGGCTGAGAAATTAAAAGAACTAAATAAAGAGGTGTAAAGTATGAATGTAGTTATATATGCAAGATATAGCCCTCGGATCTAAACAAACAGCACAATCTATTGAGGGACAATTAAAAGAGTGTTATGCTTATGCAGAGAGAAACAATTATGATGTTATAGGAGTATATAAAGATGAGCATATTACAGGAACATCTGATAATAGACCAGACTTTAAAAGAATGATAGAAGATAGTAACAAAAAACTATTTAATGGTGTTCTGGTTTATCAATTAGACCGCTTCGCTCGTAATAGATATGATAGTGCAAAATATAAACATAAATTAAAAAAGAACGGTGTTAGAGTTCTTTCAGCTAGAGAAAATATATCAGATGACGCTTCTGGTATCTTAATGGAGAGTGTGCTTGAGGGTATGGCGGAATATTACTCAGCAGAACTAGGACAAAAAGTAGCAAGAGGTATGGGGATAAATGCTAGTAAATGTTTGTATATAGGCGGATATATAACTTTAGGATTTAAAATTGTAGAAAAGAAATATACAATAGATGATCAAACTTCTCCTATAACACTCAATGCTTATAAGATGTATGATAACAACCACACAATAGAAGATGTGCAAGAATATGTAAATAGTCAGCTAAAACTTATAGACAAGCGAAATAAAAAAGGAAAATTAGTACAATATAGTAAAGGTGCAGTTAGAAATTTATTAGCAGATAAAAGATGTATAGGTACTTATGTATTTAAAGGAACAGAAACACCTAATGCTATACCTCAGATAGTAGATATAGACTTGTTTAACAGAGTGCAAGAAAGATTAAATCTGAATAAACATTCTCCATCAAGATTAAAAACTACTAATGATTATATATTAACTACTAAGCTATTCTGCGGACATTGTAAAGATATGATGGTAGGTGTTAGTGGAACATCAAGAACAGGAAGAACTTATGAATACTATTCTTGTAATAAATCTAGGAAGAAACTTTGTAATAAGAAAAATGTTCAAAAGGAATATATAGAGGATCTAGTAATAGAAGAGGCTAGAAAAATACTAACAGATAAGAACATAGATAAAATATCTAAAACAGTTGTAAAACTAGCAGAGAAAGAAAAAGATAATACTATACTAAAGAGGCTTGATAATCAGTTAATGGAAAATGATAGACAGAAAGCAAACTTGTTTGATAGTTTAAAAGTATGCGATATAGATAGTGTTAGAAAATCTATTTTTGAGGAAATCGCTAAAATGGAAGCGGATCGTAAAGAAATAGAAACACAGATACAAAAGGAAAGAGCTAAAAAAGTAAATTTAGATGAAACACAAGTTAGGTATTTTTTACAGCAAATGAGAAGCGGAGATCTAAACAATATGAAGTATAGAAAAATGCTAGTAAATACTTTAATAAATAAAATATACTTAACTGATGGAGATATAACAATATACTTTAATACACAAGATAAAGAATATAAGAGTAAAATTCCAACTCTTGAAGAGGCTAGAGTTCTAATAAAAAATACCTCTGCCCACCAAAATACAAGGAAACTTGTATTTTATTTTTATAGTGCAAACAAACAAAAGTTCTTTTCCTAGGAGGTTATAATGCAATTTAATACTAATAAGCAAAAAGGAAATACTGGTCTAGGAATAGCAATAGCATATTATACTTCAAATGGATATACTGTTTCTATACCATTAAATGATACTCAAGATTATGATTTAATAGTAGATAAAAACGATATATTAAACAAAGAAATCTTGTAAAAACAGCGAAATTAATCTGTTTGTATCATTTTGTCGACGTCGACAAAATGGTACAAATAATAAAAAGGCTAAATTAGCCTTTTTATTACATATCGTCATCTTCTTCGTCTTCTCCACATCCGTGGCAACCTGAGCAGTGTCCTGAGCATCCTTCTTCTTCGTCGTCATTCCAGTCTAGCTCTATTATATTGTTACATTCTGGGCATTTTATTTCGTTTTTTTCTTCGCCTAACATATTTAAATCTGTAACAAATTCATAACTGCAGTATGGGCATACTATTTCGAAATCAAATTCTCCATTTTCTTCTTCGTCATATATGTCATTTTCTATTTCACTTACTGATTTGTTTATTTTTTCTATTTTACTATCTAATTCTTTTTGTTTTTCTTCTACTTTTGCTAATTTATTATCTACCATATCGCTCATTTTTTCCATATTGCTAATAAATAATGATGCTAGTTCCATTATTTTTTGCTTTACGATTTCTTTTTCGCTTTCGTTAGAAATTGTTTGTTCAATTTCTGATAATATTCTATTATATTCTTCACCTAATCTTGCCATTTTTTAAACCTCTTTCTATTTATTTTATTATTTACATTTTTTTATTTTATATACACAAGTAATTTTATGCTATTTATATATTTATATTACCTTAAAACAAAAGTCAAAAATAAATGTGAAGTATAAATTTACTACATATTATTTTTGACTTTTGCTACATTTATTTCTATACTCTTTCCATATAATCTCCAGTTCTTGTATCTATTCTAATAACATCTCCTATGTTAATGAATAGTGGAACTGATACTTCATAACCATTTTCTAGTGTTGCTGGTTTTCCTGATGTTGTTGTTGTGTTTCCACTAAATCCTGGTTCTGTATATGTAACTTCTAATTCTACAAACATTGGTGGTTCTACTGAAAATACATTTCCCTTGTATGAAAGTATTTTTACATTCATGTTTTCTTTAATGAATTTTAAGCTATCACCTAATTGTTCTTTGTTTAAAGGCATTTGCTCATATGTTTCATTATCCATAAAATAATATAATCCACCATCTTCATATAAGTATTGCATTTCTTTCTTTTCTATTTCTGCTCCTGGGTATTTTTCTGATGGGTTAAATGTTTTTTCTATTACTGCTCCTGATATTACATTTCTTAATTTTGTTCTAACAAAAGCTGAACCTTTTCCTGGTTTTACGTGTTGGAATTCTACTACTTTGAATACGTTTCCGTCCATTTCAAATGTTGTTCCGTTTCTGAAATCTCCTGCCATATATACTTCTGCCATTTTTATATCTCCTTTCGAATTTCTAAATTTCTTTTTTAACTTTATTTATATTACCATATTTTTCTAGTAAAATCAAGTGTTTTTTGTGTGAAATTAGAAGTTGGAAGTTAATAGTAGTATTTAAAATTTATAGAGTAACCTCATGTATTTATATATATTAAAATTAAAATTGAAGCTCGACAGCCCTTTGAGGCGGGGGAATACCCCTTGTCTTGGAGGGGTCGATTTTTATTTTAATATATATAAATGCATAAGGTGGCTTATTTTAAACTTCTATATCTTATTATTGTTTATCTACTATAATATATTCTTTACTTGATTTTGTTAAATTTTCTGATGCCTCTCTTCCTACTAAAACTGTATCTTCTATTCTTACTCCAAATTTTCCTGGCAAGTATATTCCTGGTTCATTTGTTATTACTATTTTTTCCTTTAGAGTATTGTCGTTTCTACTACTTATAACTGGCATTTCGTGTATATCTAGTCCTACTCCGTGTCCTAGTGCATGAATAAAGTCGTAGCCATTTAATTTGAAGTCGTTTTCTACCATTTTTGATATTGTTTTTATATTTGCTCCATCTTTTAATTCTTTCGCTGTTTGAAGCTGATTTTTTAACACTAAGTCATATACTTTTTTTACTTCTTCTGGTATATAGCCTACAAATATTGTTCTTGTCATATCTGAGCAATAGCCTTCATATTTGCAACCAAAGTCTAGAGTTATTACATCTCCTAAGTCTATTTTTTTATTTGTTGGGACTGCATGTGGTTTTGAAGAGTTTTTCCCAGATGCTACTATTGGTTCGAATGATACTCCTTCGGCACCATTTAGTCTAAAATACTTTTCAATTTCTAGCGCTATTTCTTTTTCTGTTTGACCTACTTTTATAAATTTTGTTAAATGCTCAAAACAGTCATCTGTTAATTTACATGCTTTTCTTAGTTTTTCTATTTCTTCTTCGTCTTTTATCATTCTTTGCTTTTCAATAATATTTTCTGTTTCTTGTAGGTTATTTGCTTTGTATTTATGCATGTATTCTTTGTATTGTGCATATGTTACATAGTTTTCTTCAAAACCTACATTTTCACAAAATATATAAAAATTTTCATATTCTTCTTTAGAGTATTCTTTGAATTCATGCACTATTATTTCGTCATCAATTGTTAGTACATTTTGAACTTCTTCTATATATCTTCCATCTGTTAAAAATATATTTTCTCTTCTTGTAATTAGTAATATTCCTTCTGCAACAATATTAGTTAGATATCTTATATTGGTGGGGTTGGAAACTATCATTCCTTGCATATCTAACATTTTCATTTTTTCTCTTAACCATTTAATTTTATTATTCATAGAAAATCCCTACTTTCTAATCTTTTTTTACATTTATTGTTTCTTTTCTATATTCTTGGGAAAATCATCCGCAATAGCGATGAGTTTCCTTAGAATATAGTTATGGAAGAATTAGATTTTCTTAGCGAAGATTTCATAGCTGTTTGACCGAAGGAAATTACAGATATGATATGCTGTGTAATGAGCTTAGAAAATTTTATTCTTTCCTTTTTATTAACCTTGATACATTCCTAATGTAAATATTTTAAATAATACAAATAATAATATATCTGTTGGTACTAACATTACTATTATGCTTGCTATTACTATAAATGGTCCAAATGGTATATATTCATCTGTTTTTCTTGTTTTTGTTACTATTAATATTATACTTATTATTGCTGCTAGTAAAAATGCTATTACTGAAATTTCTATTATATTAATCCAGCCAAAGAATAAACCTAGAGCTCCCATAAATTTGACATCTCCAAAGCCCATTGCTTCTTTTCCTGCTATCATTCCACCTATTAAAGTTATAAATAAGAAAATTCCTGCTCCTACTAGTCCACCTATTAAGTTAGATATTGCTAAATCTGTGCTATATATTCCTTCTACAAATGTGCTTATTAGGCCTACTTCAAATATGGTTAAGTTTAATCTATTTGGAATAATTTGAAGTTTATAATCTATCATAAATGCTGATATAATCATTGGTGTTAATAACATATATTTTATTAATTCTATTTTATATAATATATTTTCTTGCCAACCTATAAAATATAGTAGGGCTATGTATATTAATGCTATGCATACTGCTAGCAAATATTTTGGTTTCATATTTTTTAAATATATAGTAAAAAATTCCTTTGAGAATACCTTTTTATACTCTGGAAGCCTATTATTGCACCAGTCTACAAATTGACCAACAAATAAGCCTATTATTCCTACTAGAACGTAGTACATTATATTTATATCGTTTATATACATTTTTATTTACCTCTTTTTCTTAAGTATCTTTTTATTATTATATTTTCTAATGGTCTTTTTATTTTTGTTACTAATAAGTCTTTTTCAGCAATTGGTTTTACTAGTATTGAATAAATTTTGCATCTGTTTGCGCCTATAACATCTGTAAAAATTTGATCTCCTACTGCTGCTATATTTTCCTCTTTTTCTTGCAATAAATTTATTGCTTTTTTAAAGCCTCGTTTAAATGGTTTTGTTGCTAAATTGAAATATGGCATATTTAATTTTTGGGCTACCATTTTTACTTTTTCTTCTTTATTGCTATTAGATAAAATACAAAATTTAATTCCTTGTTTTTTTAAGTCTTCGCTCCATTCTTTTATTCCATCTGGTATATTTCTATCAAAGTCTAATATTGTATTGTCTACATCTAATATTAATGCTTTTATATTGTTTTCTTTTAAAAATTCTATTGTTATTTCTTTAACACTTTCCAAATATGTACGTGGGTAAATTAACATTTTATTCCTCCATGTTTTTTGTCACTTTTATATTATCAATATGTATCAGTTTTGTCAAGGGAAAGAGGAAGAAAAGGGATGGAGGAAAGATTTGGGACACGTCAAAATCTTTCCTTAGAATTAGTAAAATTTAAAAAAAATTGAAAATTAAGGAAAGTTTTTCACGCGTCCCAAATCTTTCCTTATTTGCAAAATCTGTGTCTTCCTATTGTTACTGTCATTGGTCTTGACCATATCCATTTGTTTGTTGCTGTTGATGGGTTAAAATAGTATATTGCTCCATATGATGGGTCCCATCCGTTTAGAGCGTCTTGTGCTGCTTTTATTGCTGTGCTGTTTGGACTTAGGTTTATTTGACCATCTCTTACTGCATCAAAGGCTCCTGATTGATATACTACTCCTGATATCGTGTTTGGAAAACTTGAACTTTTTACACGGTTTAGTACTACTGCTGCTACTGCTACTTGACCTGAATATGGTTCTCCTCTTGCTTCTCCATATACTACCCTTGCTAATAAGTTTAAATTGCTTGAGCTAGATGACGAACTGCTAGATGACGAAGATGTGAATATTCCCATTGCTTTAAGTGTTGCTGGGCCTGCTATTCCATCTACTGTTAAGCCGTTTTTCCTTTGAAAGTATTTAACAGCTGCTAGCGTTTGGCTCCCATATATTCCATCTACATTGCCATTATAATATCCCCATCTTTTTAATTTTGTTTGTATTTGTGTTACTTCGCTTCCTCTTGATCCATACTTTGAAAGTGCTTGTATTTCTTGATTTCTTATAAATACATTGTATCCTATAAATATGGCAAATAAAATTGAAATTACTATTATTGGTTTTATATTTTTCTTTATTTTAATTATCATAAAAAACACTCCTCTTTTGGAATTATTTTCTCCTAAAAAATTTTTTTTATACAAAAAGAACTAACGAATTTACGTTAGTTCTTTTTGTATAAGATAACTTTAATAATTATCTTGTATATATTCTAATAATTTTGTTTTTTCAATTACGAATGCTTCGTTTTTAATAATTTCCTCCATTACCTCACTAAACCAACCATCATCATAATTTCTAAATTCATTTACAAACATTTCTAAAAGTAAATCTGAATATTTTAATAACTTTACTGCTACTATTCGATTTTCTCCGTAGTCTGATGTTTTAAGATTTCTAATGTATCCTCTTCTACTTCAAAAACATCATTATTCAAAATTGCTTTATATACATCATCATCTTGCTGTTCATCTGCTTCTTTCTTAAGCATTTGGTTTATTGTTACTGATTTTTTACATTATATGACCTTTACATAATTTTGTCAACCATTAACTTTCATACTTATTAGCTTTTCTTTTTTTGACATTTTAGTTATCAAACTTTGTCTCGCATGTTAGCCTTATTCCTAAGTTTTTCACAACATTGTTTTCTTCGCTTGTTACTATGTAAGAAGAATGCGCTTCTAGTCCGTTCTATTTTTTCTAGCTGTTCCATTGCTTTTTCTACACTTTTATTATTTAAGCTACATATACTAAGTGTTATTAATACTTCTTGAATATTTAAATAATAGTTTTTTCTGTATGATATTTTTTGTTTTGTTTTAAATATTCCTTCTAATACTTCTGGTGATAATAAATATTCTTCATCTGGAATACCTGCTAGCTCTTTTAGACTATTTATAAGCATCGCACTTGATGCACTTAGTAATTTGGATTCTTTTCCTGTTATGATTTTTCCATTTTTTAGCTCTATTGCTACTACATTTGCCTTTTTCTTTTCTGAAGCTTTAATCGTAGGTTCTACTATACTTCTATCTTCTTTATTTAAGCTTAATTTTGTCATTAATGCACATATTCTATCTACTACTTCTTGTGAGGTTGCACCTTTTTTCATATCACAAACTGTTCCATAGTATCTTCTTATTACTTCTTGACAACCTGCTTCTTTTGCAGCTTCATCATTTACAATACAGCCTTTTATCATATTAACTCCCATATCTGTTGGTGAGTTATATATATTTTCTCCCATTATGCTATTTAACATATTTTTTAGTATTGGGAATGTTGATATATCTCTATTATAATTTACTGCTTCTATATTATATTCTTGCATATGAAATGGGTCTATCATGTTGATATCTCCTAAGTCTACTGTTGCTGCTTCATATGCTACGTTTACTGGGTGTAGCAAGCCTAAGTTCCATACTGGGAAAGTTTCATATTTAGCATATCCTGCTCTTATTCCATTTTTGTTTTCGTGATACATTTGTGATAAACATGTTGCAAGCTTTCCACTGTTTGGACCTGGTGCTGTTATTACTACTAGTTTCTTTGTTGTTTTTATATATGGATTTTTTCCAAAACCTTCTTTGTTAAATATTTTTTCTATATCGTTTGGATAACCTGCAATTGGCTCAAATAAATATGGCGTTATATTTTTCTTTTTTAGGCTTTTTGCTAGCTTTTCTACTCCTTTTTGTCCTGTATACATATTTATTGCTACACCACTAACTAATATATTTAATTTTTGCATTTTTTCTATTAGTCTTAGTAAGTCTTGCTCATAACTAATTCCATAGTCGGCTCTTATTTTGTTTTTTTCTATATCATTTGCGTTTATACAAAATATTACTTCTAAGTCATCTTTAAATTGTTTTAGAAGTTCTATTTTTGCATCTGGTTTAAATCCTGGAAGTACTCTGCTTGCGTGCAGGTCGTCAAATAGTTTCCCACCAAATTCTAGGTATAATTTGTTGTCAAACCTTTTTATTCTTTCTTCTATTTTTTCTTTTTGTATTTTTAAATACTTTTCATGATCAAATGCTACTCTCATCTTTACTTCTCCTCCCAAACAAAAAATAGATTAAAAAAAATTTGCCGAAAAATTCGGTTTTTTTTTAATCTATTATTAATTATTTTTTATAATAATATCACTAATTGTTTTTTTATTCAAGACTATTTTTCGATTTCTTTTAATAATTTTTTTAAGATTTCTTTATATTTATATATTTAAATTTCTTGGTTAAATTATTCAAAAGAAGGAATGTCCCCTACGTTCCGAATTCAGAACGCAAAGGACCGTTCCTAGCGATATATGTTATTGTTTATCACTATCTTAGATTTATTTTCTATTATGGCTTTCTAATCGGTTCTGGTCCTCCTGGATTGCTATTTGAAGGCACTAGCCAATTATCTCCTACATAAAGTGTTGTTCCTGTATTTTCTAATCTCTGTTTTGTAATTTGCTTTTTCATAAATTTTCTCCTTCTTTTGCTATTTTTTCTATTCTTTTTTATCGTTTTATGTATATGTTAATATGTATTTATGTTTTACTAATAACTTATTTTTCTGTCAATATGTTATCAAAGAAATTTCTATTTTCGAAAAAATTGTGTTATAATTCACATATTGCAATATTTTTTTATTGCCAATTGCCCATACATAACTTTTTTATATTTCTATCTTATATTTGTTTTAAAAAAATTATAATTTTGTGGCATTTCTTTTATTTATTTGATATACTACTTATAAATTTATACAAATATACAAAGGAGGATTTTTTATGACACCACATAATGAGGCAAAGAAGGGTGATATTGCAAATGTTGTTATTATGCCAGGGGACCCTTTACGTGCGAAATATATTGCGGAAAATTTTTTAGATGATTATAGTTTAGTTAATTCTGTGAGAGGTATGTATGCATATACTGGGAATTATAAAGGAAAAAGAATAACTGTTATGGCTTCTGGTATGGGTATGCCTAGTATGGGTATTTACTCTTATGAGCTTTATAAGTTTTATGATGTACAAACTATTATTAGAATTGGTTCTTGTGGAGCGTATTCTAAGAATTTAAATTTATTTGATATTGTTCTTTCTGAAAATTGCTATACGGAAGGAAATTATGCTTTAACAATGAACAATGAGGATTGCCATATAGTTTCTTCTGATAATTCTATTAATGATGTTATTATTGAAACTGCAAAAGATAATAATATTAATTTATATGTAGGTAACACTGTTTGTACAGATTGTTTTGATATTTATATGACTGATGTTAATAAGTTTTTGGGTAGAATTCCCGAAGGTTTTAACCCTATTAGTGCAGAAATGGAAGCTTTTGCTTTGTTTTATACTGCTAAATTGTTAAATAAAAAAGCTAGTTGTATTATGAGTGTTGTTGATTCAAAATATATTGATAAAGTTGCGACAGCTGAGGAAAGACAAACTGGATTAAATAATATGATTAGACTTGCTTTGGATAGTAGTTTAAAAATTTAAGAAAAGAAATGAAAGATTTGGGACGCGTCAAAAACTTTCCTTTTTTAATTAAAATTTTAAAAAATAATTTGAAAAATAAAAGGAAAGTTTTTGACGCGTCCCAAATCTTTCCTTTCTTTTCTTTTTATTTTGTTATTGATATAACTTTATATTTAAGCACTCCTGCTGGTGCATTTACTTCTACTACTTCACCTTTTTTTGCTCCTAATAGTGCTGAGCCTATTGGTGATTCGTTTGATATTCTATTTTGACTTAAGTCTACTTCTGTTGAACCTACTATTGTGTATGTTTCTTCTTCGTCAAATTCCATATCTAATATTTTTACTACGTTTCCTACTTGTACTGTTTTTGTATCTATTTCAGATTCATCTATTATTTTTGCATAACGTATTTTATTTTCTAAGTCTGCTATTTTAGCTTCGTTTTCAGCTTGTGCTGTTTTCGCTTCATCATATTCTGAATTTTCTGATAAATCTCCGAAACCTAATGCTACTTTTATACGTTCTGCTACTTCTGCCCTCTTTTCTGTTCTTAAATATTCTAATTCTTTTTCTAAATTATCATAACCTTCTTGTGTTAGTAATACTTCTTTTTCTTCCATTTGCTATTACCTCCTTATCTAGCTAAAAGTTTATTTTTATATCGCTTTTCTATATTAATGCACTTTTATGCATTTGTCAAGATTTTTTTAATATTTAGTATTTCTTTTTTGTCTATTGTTCCATTATTTCCTATTAAACTTATTATTTCTATATTTTTTATTATATTTATACTTTCATCATATGTTTTACATTTTAGTATATGGTGGGTTAATATATCTATATAATCAAAGCTATTTTCGAATTCATTTTCTTCACCTTTTATGTGTATATTATTTATTATAATTCCTTCAAAACATGTTAATTTACTAATTTTTTCATTGGCACAGTTTATTATTATTGAATTTCTATTTATATTGTAATTATTAAGTTCTTCATTATTTAAATTTAAATTAATTACAAAATTAGCTTTCCTTAAAGACTTTCTTTTATTATTTGTTACAGTTATCAAATTTCCTTTATCATACAGCTTTTCTTCTAGCCTAGAATACTCTTTTATTTTATTTGTTACTATATTTACTGATTTGATATTCTCTACTAAACTTGTTATTGTTTGTATATTTTCACTATTATACGTGTTTGTCAAAATGTAAATACTTTGTAGTTCTATTTGGGTATTTGTAATGTTTTGTATATATTTTAAAATATTGTATATAAAATATTGGGGAATTTTATCATTTTCTTCAATTCCTAATTCTTTACTATACTCTTTTAATTTTTTTGATAAAATTACTTTTTTTGCTTTACTTTTACTTAAAAGTTTTTTTATCTTTTTTAGATTAGATATTCTTGGAATTATATATAAATATTCATCATTTCCTATATTTTGAATCACCATTATATTGAATAATTTTATTAACTTTATAATTATTTTTCTAAGAAAGTTTGGAATATTTTTTTGAAATTTTAATTCGTTGTCATTACTTAATTCCTTTACATATATATACATAAAAATCACCTACGAAATTATATGTAGGCAATTTTTATTTATTCTTTTATTTGTTAATTTCTTCTTTAACTATATTCCAAATATCTGAGCTTTCAAAGTCCTTTTGCCAATATGCTGCACCTGCTAAGTTGTATTTATTCATTATACCGAATTTTTCCTTTATTGACCTTTCGTCTTCTATCCACATTTTATATGTGCTACCATTTTGTTCATATTCTACATAGTATTGTTTTAAATTTTCGTCCCATTTTTTCTCGGTTCCTGCTGGTAATTTTGAATCTACATTTTTCATCCATACTACTGTGCTTTCTACTTCTTCATCTTTTTCCTTCCATAACCTTGTATAGAATGGCATTCCTAATATTAGCTTATTTGCGTCTACCTCTTCTTGTGTGCCTATAAATTTATTTACATTAACTTCTACCCAATCTGCTCCTGCTGTTGTTCCTGGTGTCGTCGAAGATATACCATGTTGGTCATATGCCATAAATATTATATAGTCGGCTACTTGTCCAATTTTGTTTCTATTATAACATAGTGACCAGTCTGGGCTTCCATCCGGTGCTGTTACATCTACTGAAAGTACTTTTCCATATTCTTTAAGACGTGGTGCAAGTTCAATTAAGAATTGTGAAAACATGTCTTTATCTTCTTCTTTCATATATTCAAAATCTATATTTATTCCATCTAAATTATAGTTTGTTGTTAGTTCAATTATGTTATTAATTAATTTTTCTCTTAATTTATAATCATTTAATACTTCTGAAGTTACTGCTTTTCCTACTTCGCTATTTGATATTGCTGCCCAAACTTTATACCCACAGCCCTGTGCCCAGTTAATATAGTTTTTACCCGCTTCTCCTATTTTATTTTGTAACTCTGCTTGTGTATTTTTCAAGTATGCAAATGATGGTGAAACAACATTTATTCCTTCTATTTTTTCTGTTCTTGTTGGTACTACACTTGTATAATAATCCCATAGTAAACTTACTTTTCCCTCTATTTGCTTAGTTTCTTCCATATCGTCTCGTACATTGTGAATATTTGCTACATCTTTAACATACCCTATTAAACCTTTAGATGTTCTTATTTTATTCCAGCCATCTTTATTCTCTATTACAATTACACTTTCGCCTTTTTTAATTTTATCTAATGTTTTTGATAATTTCGTTGGCTTATATTTTACGCTTGCATTATTCCCACTATTCCCCATTTTTTGTTCTTTATCTAATGAATCTATTGTTACTACTCCTGTCTCTTTTGAGTATTTAATATCTACATTATATACATTTTTCATTTCTGAAAACGGAAGATAAAATGCGTCATCTTTTTTTGTCATTGTAGCATAAATATTAACTTTTGAACTATTTACATACATTTCTTTTTTATCAGGTTCTATTGTTGCAACTTTTGTGCCTGAGGTTGTTATTATTTGGTTATATACATTATCATAAAATATATTTTGGTCAAAGAAATTTCCTATATCTTTTGATGATAAATATATAACTTCGTTTTCATCTACTATTACATCATACTTTAAACTTGTTGTTACATTATTGTTATTAATTATTAAATTAATTTTTCCTTTTAGTTCATTTTGAACATAGTTTGGTGCTATGTTTATTACTACACATATACAAATTAAAAATAATATTGTTACTACTATTTTTTTAAGCATCTTTCCCTTTTTATTTTCTGCTACTCTCTTTGCTCTCATAATTTACTCCTTTTATATTATATTTTCTAAATATTTTAGAATGCTTTGTGTACATTTTTCTATATTTTTTAGCATTTCTTCTTGGCTAAAAATTTTATATTCTACTTTTAGTGATGTAATTCCGTTTTTTACAACATCTATATAGTGTATTGCTTTTTGTATATCTTCTTTTTCTAAAGATATACATTTTATTGATTTTGCTATGTCATACACTTTTTCATCATATTGTGGTATGTCAATTAATTTGTTCATATATAAATAATTTGTATAAATTTTAAAATCATTTACTTTTGTTTTTCTTCTTAATTCACCATCGCCCAAAAGGTCTTGTCCATTATTTAATTTTAGTCCTATAACCTTACCATTTTCATCACGTATTCCGTGCTTTGTATATGTCAAATCATTCCAATATACATCAGTTAACAAATGAACTATGTATCCTAATATTAGCGGATTTTGTAAGTTTTCTTTATTGTCTTGTATAAATTTTTCTACATCATAGAACATTATCTTTCCAGTTTTTTCATCTTTCTTCTCTGAATAGTAATGAGTATCTTTATGTGGTATTACTTTTAAAACATTTTCTACTAGATAACCATTATTTATATCTGTAATTATATTTCCTATTAAGAATAAATTGTAATCATCTATTTTTAATTTTTTATTTAATTTTTTTGCAGTTAGTAAATGCATTCCCCATGTTGGCATTTTTCTTTTCTCTCCTTTTTCATATTCTTAGGAAAATCATCCTCGATAGATAAGTTGGCCGTTAGGAATGAAATGAATTTACGCATAACTTATGCGTAACGAAGTGAAGAAGGTGAGTTTCCTTAGAAGATGGTTATGGAAGAATTAGATTTTCTTATGTGGCTTTGCCACTTAGAAAATTTTATTCTTGCTTTCTATTATATTTTAATATTCATTTCAAATAAAATCAATATTATTTTATAAATTTGCATAAAATAGAATTTTTAGGAAAATATAATTTTAACAAATGTAAAAAATGGAGGTTTAATTATTATGGAAAAACATATTATTGTTACTGGTTCATCAATAGTTTCTTGGAAGGACGCAATTTTACAAACAATAGCTGAAGCTTCCAAAACTATAGATTATATTACAAGTGTGAAAATTATAGAGCAACGTGCTAGGGTAAGTGGTAAGAAAATTGCTGAATACTATGTGGATTTAGATTTAGCTTTTACTATTGATAGAGATAGAGATTAGGGTGTGCTACGCTTCGCTTCGCAGTTAAGATTGAATAGTGAAGAGTGAATAATTAGATATGTAGGAGTTGCCACCTTCGGCGACCCGACTTCGAAGAAATTGCTCAAATAAATAGATAATAAGAAGATAGCTTTTCCACTCGGGTTGCCAAAGGCGGCGCCCCCTACAATTTATATTATAAAAATAAAGAATATATAATTTTTGAAATTTTGAAAGGAAGTGATTGTTTTGGGAGAAAATCCATTAGAGAATCCACAAAAATACAGTGACTATGTGGATAAGAAGTCTCCTAATTCACCAATTTTAAAAAATTGCTTTAATGCGTTTTGGGTTGGTGGTTTAATTTGCTCTATTGGGCAAATAATATTTGATTTTTGTAAATTTAAAGGTATGGAACAGCAAGCATGTAATACTGTTGTTGCTATAGTTTTAATTGGTATCGCAGCATTTTTAACAGGATTAAATGTATTTAATAGAATAGGAAAATTCGCTGGTGCTGGTTCTTTAATTCCAATTACTGGCTTTGCAAACTCAATAGTTTCACCTGCAATTGAATATAAATCTGAAGGATATGTTATGGGTGTAGGTGGAAAAATGTTTACAGTTGCAGGACCTGTACTTGTATATGGTATATCTGCTTCTGTAATTATTGGAATTATTGCTACGCTATTTGCGTAGCAATAGTTGGAGGTTGGAAGTTGGAGAACATCAATAAATTAGATTAGTATTAATTAATTTCATGTTTTATTGTATGGGCGATTTCAATCGCCCATACTCCAACAACTTACTTAAATAAATATTTTTCAAAGGTCGAGTCGTCCAAAGTCTGACCAATACAATGATATCTCTACTATTCCAACTTCCAACTTCTAATATGAAAGGAATGATTTTAAAATGAATAAATTAGGTAAGCAAACAATTAAATTTGACTCTCCTCCTACAATAACTGAAGTTGCCTCTATTGTTGGTCCTAAGGAATCGCAAGGTCCTCTTGCTAAATATTTTGATAAATGTTTAGATGATGAGTTTTGGGGTGAAAAAACTTGGGAGAAGGCTGAGAGTAAAATTATAAAGGAAACTGTAAATATGGCAATTGCAAAATCTAATATACCTTCTTCTGATATTGACTTTTGCTTTGCTGGTGATTTACTTAATCAATGTATTTCTTCAAGTTTTGGACTTCGTGAAATAAACATTCCATTTTTTGGAGTATTTGGCGCTTGTTCAACATTTGTAGAAAGTATGTGTTTAGGAAGTGTATTTATAGATTCTGGTGCTGCTAAAAATGTACTTTGTTCTACATCAAGCCATTTTTGTAGCGCTGAAAAACAATTCAGGTTTCCATTAGAACTAGGAAACCAAAGGCCTCCTACATCACAATGGACAGTAACTGGTTCAGGTGCTGCTGTTCTATCGAAAGATGGAAATGGTCCGTTTATAACGCATATAACTCCAGGGAAAATAGTAGATATGGGAATTAAAGATGCAAATAATATGGGAGCCGCAATGGCACCAGCAGCCTTTGACACATTAGTAACTCACTTTGAAGACACAGGAAGAAAACCTAGCTACTATGATGTTATATTAACAGGTGACTTAGGACATATAGGAAAAGACATAGTAAAAGATTTATGCAAAACAAAAGGTTATAACATTAGTGGAAACTATAACGACTGTGGCGTTCTAATATTTGATAAAACCACACAAGACACACACTCAGGTGGTAGTGGATGTGCATGTGTAGGAACTGTATTTTCAGGTTATATTTATAAACAGTTACAAGAAAAGAAAATAAACAAAGTATTGCTAGTTGCAACAGGAGCATTAACAAACTCAACAAGCAGCCAACAAGGCGAAAGCATCCCTCGGAATAGCCCACGCAATAGCAATAGAAAATTAAAAAGGATAACCATGTCCCAAACTGTCCCATTTGTATCAATTAGGGACAGTCCCTAATTGGGACAAATGGGACAATTGGGGACTGTCCCTAATTGGGAAAGGAGATTTTTTATGGATTTTTTACAGAGTATTGATTGGATGCAGTTGCTTCGCTGTTTTGTTGTTGGTGGCGCTATTTGTATTGTTGGTCAAATTTTAATTGATAAAACTAAGCTGACTCCTGCTAGAATTTTGGTGGTTTTTGTTACAGTGGGGGCTATTCTAGGTGGACTTGGTATTTATAAATATGTTATTGATTTTGCAGGTTGTGGTGCTACTGTTCCTCTTACTGGTTTTGGTGCTAACCTTGCTAAGGGTGCTATTGACGCTGTTAAGGAAAGTGGATTACTTCGGTGCTTTTATTGGTGGTGTTAAGGCTGCTGCTGGGGGTATCGCTGCTGCTGTATTTTTTGGATATTTGGCTTCTCTTATTGCTAAACCTAAAATTAAGAAACAATAAAAAACAAGAATATAAAATAAATCAAATGTGCGTTATTTGCACATTTGATTTATTTTATTATATATATCATACCAACTGTATACTCTTGTTATATTCTTTCCTTTTATATCTGCATTATAGTTGCTATTATAGCATAATACTGGCATTTTTGTAGATATTTCTTTTACATTTTCTGGTTTATCTTCTATCATTATATCTATATAGTTTCCTACACAATAGGGTAATTTAGTTTCTTCTGTATGTACTATTTTATCGTAATATATGTTATTCTTTTTTAACCACTCTTTTACAAATTCTTTCATTTTTCCATAGTCATCACCTATTAGTCCCCATTCGTTTCTTGCTGTTACTATATATATTTCATGCCCATCCTCTTTTAATTTCTTTATTACTTCTGATGCGAAATCTCTTGCTCTATATTCAGTTGCATAATATTTTAAATATTTATTCCAGAATTTTTCACAATTTTCTGCTGATATTCCTAAAGCCTTCGCCTCATCATATTCATTTAAGTTTACTCTATAGCTCAAATTATTTTCATAACAAAACTTTACTTCATAATCTGCTATAAATTCTTCTATATTTGTTAGTACTCCATCTATATCAATTCCTATTCTCA